>DASQAM010000303.1:0-6778 GCA_035635735.1 Gemmatimonadales bacterium
CGGTAGGTGGGCGTGAGCGTCTCGCCGTCGAACTGCAATGACGCGTTCACGATCCCCACCGTCTCGGCCGCCAACTGCTTCAGGGCGCCGAGGTGCGTGGTCGCGAGCGTCACCGCCCGCCGACGCGTGAGCGTCTGCAGCACCGCGGTCGCGAGCGCGCCTCCCTCGGCGGGGTCGGTGCCGCTGCCGATCTCGTCGAGCAGCACGAGCGATCCCGCTGCGGCGTGCTCGAGGATGTCCCGCAGCACAGCCACGTGCGCGGAGAAGGTGGAGAGGCTCGCCGCGATCGACTGGCGGTCCCCGATGTCGGCGAACACGCCGGTGAAGATCGGGAGCGTCGACTGCGGGCCGAGCGGCGGGATGATGCCACTCTGCGCCATGAGGCACAGCAGTCCCACCGCTTTGATCAGTACGGTCTTGCCCCCGGTGTTGGGGCCTGAGACCAGCACGGTGCACTCGTCGGGCGCGAGCACCAGAGCGAACGGGACGACTGCCTCACCCCCCACCAACAGCGGGTGGCGACCGTTCCGGATTTCGAGCGGTCCCGTGCCGATGGCCGGGGCGAATCCGTTCACCTCCACTGCGTAGCGCGCGCGGGCGCACAGGTCGTCGAAGGCGACGCACATTTCCCACGCCGCCGCGATCGCGTCGCGATGGGGACGCAGCAGCTCCGTGAGATCCCGCAGCACCTGCAGCACTTCCCGCTGCTCGTCCACCTCGGCGGTGCGCAGCGCGTTGCCGAGCTCGATCACCTCGGGCGGCTCGATAAACACCGTGGCGCGGGTCGCCGATTCGTCGTGCACGATGCCCCCGATGCGCGCGCGGGCGGTCGACCGGACGGGGATCACGTAGCGGCCTTCCCGCAGCGTCACCGCCGCATCGGGCGCGCGGTCGGTGGGATCGAGCGCGGCGAGCATGGACTCGAGCTTCTGCACCAGACGCGCGCGCGCCTCCCGCACCGCGCGGCGAGCACGCGCGAGGGCGCGGGAGGCACCGTCCAGGATCTGGCCATCCGCGTCGAGGGAGACGGCGAGCCGCTGCTCAAGCTCTTTCGGGGGGGGAGCGACCCTCAGGGCGGCAGTACGCGGCGCCTCCGTCGCCAGTCGGGCTAGATCGCCCGCGACGATCCGGGCGGCGGCGAGCGCGCCCCCAAGTCGGGCCAGCGCGGCACCTTCGAGCGCGCTCCCCGGCACGCCGAGCAGCTCCAGGGCGGCCGTAATATCGGGGACGGGCTCGGCGCGAATCGCGTCGTCGGTGAGGAGGAGGGCGGCGAGCTCGGCCACTTGGGCGAGCGCGGCGCGGATGGCATCGGGATCGGTGGCGGGCGAGCGCCGGGTCACGCGGGCGGCGCCGAGCGGCCCGGCGGCGTGCGCCGCCACCCGCTCCAGCGCGGCAGGAAACTCCAGTGTCTCCAGCACGGAGGGCGCGACCCCTCCTCCGACGGTCATACGGCGGCCGCCAGCTCCTCGCGGACGATCTGGTTCACCAGCTTGCCGTCCGCCCGGCCCTTGAACTTGGGCATCACTTGTCCCATGACCTTTCCGAGATCCTTCGCCCCGCCGGCAATCGCCTCTCGCACGGCACGCCGGATCTCGTCGGCGTCGACCGCGGCGGGCAGGAACTCCTCGAGCGCCTTCCCCTCGGCGAGCTCCGCCTCGGCCCGGTCGGCGCGACCGGCGGCGGTGTACTGCTCGGCCGCTTCGCGCCGGCGCTTGATACCGCGACGCACGACCTCGGCCGCCTCGTCATCGGAAACGGCGTGTTGGAGCTCGAATTCGCGGTTCTTGAGGTCTGCGAGGATGGTGGAGAGGAGGAGCGTGCGCCCTTGATCGCGTTGTTTGCGGGCCTGGTTCATCGCGGCGCGGAGCCGCTCGGGCAAGCTCGCCACGTCAGGCCGGGTGCGTGCGCCGGGTCTTACGGCGCGCCGCGTCCATCGTTCGCTTGCGTCGCTCGCTCGGCGCTTCGGAATGACGGTGCGTGTGCAAGTCGGCCAGGATCCCCGCCTTCTCACCTTCTGGGTAACTGTGACGGACACAAAAACTTAGCCCGGCCGATTGCGGCCGGCAACCCTTCTCGATCGACGAGAGTGGACGCTACCCCGGCGGCCACGTCATGGGCCGACCGCCGAGCAGGTGGAGGTGCAGATGGAACACCGTCTGTCCGCCGTCGGGGTTCGTGTTCACCACCACGCGATACCCGCGACCCGCGATCCCGATCTCGCGCGCCAGGTCGCGCGCGAAGCCGAGCAGCTTCCCGACCAGCGCCGCATCCTTCGTGTCGTTGAGCGTGGCCACGTGATGCGTGGGGATCACGAGGAGATGCGTGGGCGCTTGCGGGTTCTGGTCCTGGAACGCGAGCATGCCGTCGCCCCGTTTCACGACCGTCGCCGGGATCTCGCCGGCGGCGATTTTGCAGAAGACACAGGCTCCGGGCATCGTCCCCTTTCACCCCGGGCTCGCGCCCGGGGTCAGTTAGCGCCCGAACGCCTGGCGCACCTGCTCCCAGAACTTCTTGCCCGCGTGCCCTTCCGCGGGCGGCTTGCTCTCGATCTTGGCGAGCTGCTCGAGTAGGGCGCGCTGCTCCGCGGTCAGCTTGACGGGCGTCCAGACATGTACGCGCACGTGGAGATCACCGCGACCCCCTTCGCCGACCCGCGGCAGCCCCTTGCCACGCAGACGGTATACGGCACCGGTTTGCGTGCCGGGGGCGATCTCCAGGGTCGTGTCGCCGTACGGTGTCGGGATCCCAACCTCGGCGCCGAGGGTCGCCTGGGTGAACGAGACGGGCAGGTCGTAAATCAAGTCGTCGCCCTGGCGCTCGAACCGTGGATCCTCGGCGATGTCGAGCACGGCGATCAGGTCGCCGGCCGGACCGTTGCGGGGCCCGGGGACACCGTGTCCCCGCATGGTGAGATAGTGATGGTCGGCGACGCCCGCGGGGACGTTGATCTCGAGCTCCTTGTCGGCGCGGACGCGTCCGTCGCCCTGACACTTCGGGCAGGGTTGCTGAATCACCGTGCCCTCTCCCTGGCAGCTGGGGCACGGCGACACCGACACGAACTGTCCGAACATGGAGCGCGCGGCCCGGCGCACTTCGCCTGTTCCGGCGCAGGTACCGCAGCTCGTGGCCTTGGAGCCGGGGGCCGCGCCGGTGCCGCCGCACGCGGTGCAGCGGTCCAGGGTCCGCGCCTTGACCTTCTTGGTGGTGCCGCTGGCGACCTCGGCGAGACTGAGCTTCAGCGTGACTTTCAGGTCCTGGCCGCGATGGCGCTCGCGTCGGGCACGCTCGGAGCCGCCGAAGAAGGCGTCGAACCCGCCCAACCCGCCGAAGTCGCGCATGAAGATGTTGAGCGCTTCCGACAGGTCGAAGGGGGCAAACCCGCCGGCGCCCGCGCCGGCGCCCCGCTTCAGCCCCGCTTCGCCATAGCGATCGTACGTGGCCCGCCGCTCGGGGTCCCGCAGGACCTCATAGGCTTCGGTGATCTCTTTGAACTTCGCTTCGGCGGCGTCCTTCTCGCCGGTCGCGACGCGGTCGGGATGGTGTTTCATGGCAAGGCCGCGGTAGGCCTTCTTGATCTCGGCCTCGTCCGCGTCGCGCTTGACCCCCAGGATGGTGTAGTAATCGCGTTTCACTCGAGCAGCTCACCCACGAGACGGCTCGTGTGATCGACGAGCGCCACGATCTTGTCGTACGGCATACGAGTCGGGCCCATGACCCCGATGACTCCGGCGAGCGGGCCGAGGCGGTAAGAAGCGGTCACCAAGGTGAAGGGAGCGAGCGTCGCGTCCTGGTGCTCGCTACCGATCGTGATGGTGAGCCCCTGACCGAGCCGCTTGGCCAGCGCCTCGCGCAGCACGTCGCGACGCTCGGTCACCTCCAGCAGTCCCTGCAGCCGCTCCTTGGTGGCGAACTCCGGCTGGCCGGCGAGCAGCTGTGCGCTCCCCAGCACCACGCCCCCGCCGACCGCCCCGGTGGCCTGGACGTCGAACAGGTCGTCCGCTTCCTGGATGAAGATGTTCAGGAGCTCGCTCGACCCGGCGTCGGGCGCGGCATCGCGCAGCCGCTCGGACAGGGTTGCGCGGATCTCGCGCAGCGTCAGCCCCGCGAGGCGCTCGTTCAGCACCACCGCCACCTGCACCACGATCTCGGGGGCCATGCGTGCGGGCACTTCCACAAAGATGGTGCGCACCAGGCCGCTCTTGAGCGTGAGCACGAGGAGCAGCCGGTCGGACCCTGCCTGCAGCAGCTCCAGTCGCTCGAGCAAGGCCTCGTCGAGCGTCGGGCCCACCGCCACCCCCAGCTCTTTCGTGAGCACACCGAGCACCTGCGCCGCCCGCTCGAGGATCTGGTCCACGGCGTTCCGCTCGGCGAGCTCTTCACGAATCTGGTGCGAGTCGGACGCCGACACCTGCGATAGCCGCATCAACGAGTTCACGTACACGCGGTAGGCGAGGTCGGTGGGGATGCGACCGGCGGAGGTATGGGGGTGGTAGAGGTACCCCTTTTCCTCGAGGTCGCTCATCGTGTTTCGAATGGTGGCGGCGGAGAGCGTGTGGCCGAACCTCTTGGAAATAGTCCGGCTCCCCGCCGGCTCGGCGGTTTCGACGTAGGTCTCGATGACCGCCTCGAGGACCTGGCGCTCGCGTTCGTTCAGGGACCCTGCCATGTCACCCAAGCTATTACCTGCTAACAATTTAGACCGCTCGCCCCGCGTTGGTCAAGTCGCTGACGAGGGCATCCAGCCTGAGCCACCCTTCGGGGCGGCACACCAGGTGCTGGTCCCTGATTTCCGCCCAACCCTGCTCGACCCAACGGACGGCAAAAGGCGGCAAGGGGCGGCAGAGAGCGGCAAGAGGCAACCCCGCATCGGTCCGCAACGCGAGATAGAGGCGCTCCAGCTCCCGTTGCTCCTCGGTCAGGACTTCCTCGTCCTCGACCGCCGGCAGTCCGGCGGAGACTGCGCGGCGATAGGTCTCCCACGCAGCCAGATTCCAGCGACGCACCCTGCCGTCGAAGGAATGCGCGGCGGGCCCGAGCCCGAGATACGCGCGACCAGACCAGTAGGCGGAGTTATGACGAGAGCGAAACCCGTCGCGACACGCGCTGGACACCTCGTAGAAGTGATAGCCGGAAGACGCGAGCCGTACGTGAGCACGCAGGTATTCTTCCGCGTATCGCTCGTCGTTGGGAGCGGACGTGGCACCGCGTGAGATCCAGCGGGCGAGCGGGGTCCGCTCCTCGACGGTGAGCCCATAAAGGGAGAGATGCGCAGGCAGCAAGGCGCAGGCGAGGTCCAAGTCGCGTGCCCAGTCGCGCTCGAGGTCCGCCGGCAGCGCGAAAATGAGATCGAGCGAGATGTTGTCGAACCCCGTGGCACGGAGGGTCCGCACCGCGTCCCCGATGCGCGGCGCGTCGTGAGAGCGATGCATCCACTGTAGCACCCGATTGTCGAAGGACTGCGCGCCCAAAGACACACGATTGATGCCGGCGTGACGCCATGCCCGTGCATTCGCAGGCGTCACGTCTTCTGGATTGGCCTCTAGCGTCACTTCCAAGGCGTCACGCGAAGACGTAGCACGAAAGGCGTCGAGTAAAGACGTGAGCAGGGTCGAGATCGCGTCGGGGGGGAGAAGCGACGGAGTGCCACCGCCGAGGTAGAGGGTGTCCAAACCCTCGCCACCGAAATCCCCGGGCTCGCGCCCGGGGTCAGCCGGGCATACAGCAGCCAGTTCCCCGAGCACGGCGTCCACGTACGCTCGCGCCGGGATGTGCTTACGCACCGCGATGGAGAAATCGCAGTAGGAGCAGCGGCGCTGGCAGAAGGGGACGTGGAGGTAGAGGTGCTTCACGGAGGGAATTATAGCGTACCCGAGTACCTGTGAGCCCAGGGGCGTGGCCCCGGGGTTAACACACCCGCACTAGCGTGGTATACGATCCGGGTGCCGCTGAAACTGCCGCCCCAGGTAAGACCGTGCCGTAATCACCTGATTCCGTGAGAGCGAGCCGGCGTAGTAGCCCCGACACCAACGGACACGCTGTGCATCGAGGCGAGCGGAATTGACGCGCCTTGCAGACTCGGACTTCGCCTCGCGGAGAAAGTCGGCAAGCGCTACATCCGGTGGGTAGCTGACCAGCACATGCACATGATCGGTCAGGACAGCCTGCGCGTGAACGTGGACGCGTGAGCGACGCCCTGCCGCGAGCACCGAGTCGCAAACAAGTTGGACATCACACACACGGAGTTGTGGAATGCGCCGCCACGTGTGCCACGTGACGTGCGCATAGAGTCCGCATGCCGTGTGACCCGCGCCGTGCCTCACATCGGAAGTCCTTAAGGGTGGGTTAACCCCGGGGCCGTGCCCCGGGGTTCAAGAACGCGAGTTCGTGCTGGACAACGGTCACGTGAGCCCAAACACCATTCCCGGCCGTTGCTGGACCACCCCCCGCATCTCAAGCTCCGTCAACGCCGTCAGCACCGCGCTCGTCTCGGCGCCCGCGGTGGCCACCAGCGCGTCCACGTGCCTGGGCTCCGAGCGCAGGGTCTCCCATAGCGCGCGCTGCAACGCGCTCAGGTCCGGTGGTGGAGTGCGTCCGGGTGGAACTCCTTCGGCTGCGCCTTGAGCCGCCCCCGGCAAGGCGAGCTCCTCCAGAATGTCTCCGGGCGCGAGTGCCGGCTTCGCGCCCTGCTGGATGAGTTTGTTGCAGCCGAGTGAGGTGGCGCTCGTGATCGGCCCGGGGACGGCGAGGACCGCGCGCCCCTGGTCGAGCGCACAGTCGG
>DASQAM010000304.1:0-4735 GCA_035635735.1 Gemmatimonadales bacterium
CATCCGGAGGTGATTTTGTGTCAGGGCAAGACGCCGGAGCAGACGGTCGCCATCGCGGAGCGGCTCGAGGCGGCGGTCGGGAGCTTCTTGGCGACGCGCGCCGAGAGCGCGCATCGTGCGGCGCTCGCGGCACGGTTCCCGAGTGCCGAGGTGAGCGAGCTGGGACGCACCGTCTACCTGCCCCCGACACCAGAGCCGGAGCCGACGGGGCGGGGGACGATTCTCATCGTGACGGCTGGGACGAGCGACCTCCCAGTCGCAGAGGAAGCCGCCGTGACCGCGCGGGCGTTTCGCAATAGCGTCGCGCGGCTCACCGACGTCGGCGTCGCCGGCATCCACCGCATTCTCACACAGACGGACCTGCTGCGCAGCGCCGCGGTGATCATCGTGGTCGCCGGCATGGAAGGCGCACTTCCCAGCGTCGTCGGCGGGCTCGTGGCGGTGCCCGTGATCGCCGTGCCCACGAGCGTGGGCTACGGCGCGTCGTTCGGCGGCGTCGCCGCGCTGCTCGGCATGCTCAACTCCTGCGCGGCGGGCGTCACCGTGGTCAACATCGACAACGGGTTCGGCGCCGCCGCCGCCGCGAGCCGCATCAATCACTCGTGAAGGGGCCCCGCGCGGGCGTTTGGGCCGGGCGCGGCCTCGCCGTGCTCGGCCTCGCGGCCGTGATCCCAGCCGTCCTGAGCGCGAACGGCTGGGCGCTGGTGGCGGCGCTGGGCGGTTTCGTCGCGGCCACGGGCCTGGCGCTGGGACCGCTGGTGCGCAACTGGCTTGTCGACGAGCCGCTGACTCGGGCCTCCGACTTCGAGCACACCCTGGACCTGCTGCGCCGGGCGCACGGGGCGCGGGCGGGGTGGGCCGTGGGGTTCGACGACCGCGAGGTCGAGGTCCTCGGGAGAGAGGAAGTGGACGGCACCGCCCGCCAGCGCGGCGCCGCCCTCGTGCAGCTGGCCTCAGTGGACGGGCGCGCCCACACCGCCCGCGATCCGGCGGGCACCTACGTCGCCGTAGGCGACTTCCCGTTCGGCGCCGGGTTGCTGCTCCCGCAGTCCGACGCCACGGCCGAGAAGGTGGCGGCGGTCACCGAAGAGCTGCGCCGCATCGTCGCAGGGATGCGGCTGGCACAGCTGCACGAGCCCGACGAGCACCCGGCGCAGCTGGTCTCGAAACAGCTCGCCGCGATCGCGGGCGGCGCGCAGACGCTCGAGGGGATCGCCAAGGCCGGCGTCGTGTTGGCCCAACAGTTCACGCAGCGCGGGGCGGCGATCGTGCTGCAAGGGATCGGGCCCGCGAGCGGTACGCTCCGGATCGTGGCCGTGTCGACGGCGGCGGACAGCCGGCTCCAGGGGCTCGTGCTGCCCCCCGCCGCGCCGGCGGTCCGGGCCGTCACGTCCGGTGTGCCGGTGGTCTCGCGTGGCGCGGACGACGTCTTCGGCAGCGCGCTCCCCGACCGTCGGCGTCAGGATCGCGCGGGCACCGCCTATCCGCTGTTAGACGGCCACTTCGTGATCGGAGCACTGGTGGTGATGGGACCCCAGCTCCCGCCGGGCACCCCCGTCGCGGACCACCTGCAGCGTCTCGTCGCGGAGCTGGGATCCCGCCTTCCCGCTGCGCGCGCGGTGTTTGAGGCGGAGCAGCGGGCGGTGAGCGACCCGCTCACGGGACTCCGCAACCGGCGCGAGCTCGAGCGCGCGCTGACCCAGCACGGGAGCAAGGCGCCCCCGATCGCGACGTTGATCTACGCGGACCTCGATCACTTCAAGAAGCTGAACGACACCCTGGGACACGCCGCCGGCGATGCCGCTCTACGCCACGTGGCGCGCATCCTCGAGGCGGCGGTGCGCGACAAGGATCTGGTGGCACGGATCGGGGGCGAGGAATTCGCCGTGTGGATGCCTCACACACCCTTGGCGTCGGGCCTCGAGGTAGCCGAGCGGATCCGTGCGACGGTCGAATCCGCGACCTGGCGGTGGAGCGGGGAGGCGTATCCCTTGACGATCTCGTGCGGCGTGGCCGCCTACCCCGACACGGTACGCGACCTTGCGAACCTGCAGGGGACCGCCGACGCGGCGCTGTATGCGGCGAAGCAGGGGGGGAGGAATCGCGTGGCGCGGGCTCAGGGAGACGTCACGCGGTACACGGGGTGAATCTCCCACAGCGCCTGCACCGACGAGTTGCAGCGCCCATGCCCCCCGTCGATCTGCTCGCTCCGCCGCCCGCCGCGGCGGTGTTGTCCGTCGAAAAAAGCAGCCCCGCTGATGCCTGCCCGCACCGGCCGGGCCAGGACTCCGCCCCGCCGGATCTTCTGGTTGCCGATGAGCGAGTCAAGCTCCGCCCGGGCCCGTGCGTAGCGGGAGCTGTATCTCGGCGCCGGGATCTCGACCACAATGCAGGAATCGGAAGGGCTGTCGGCTCGCTCGGTGAGCTCGATGTGCCAATCGCCGTCGTCTTTGAACCTGTCGACCCGCCGCACCCACGCGGTGACACTGTAGGTCTCTCGCTCGCGGTCCGAGCGGGGAGCACAGCGGTCGCGCGGCCCGAGGTGGGGGGGCGCCCAGGTGGCGAGGATCACCGCCACCGATGTCGTTTGCGGCGCGACGTCCGCGAGCGCCGTGTCCGTCTTCTGCGTCCAGCGGTAGTGGGGCTCCCGGCACGCTTGCGCCCCGAGCGGCGCCGCGGCCACGAGCCCGGCGACCCCGGCGAGCCCGGCGAGCCCGAGCGCGACGAGCGGGAGCCGGGTCACGCAGTGGCACCGACCAGACCGAGCAGACGTTCCTGCGAGCTTCGCCGATCCCCGCCTGGCGGAGGCGCGCGACGGTGATACACACCATCGGGATCGAGGTCCCAGGCGGTCGGGTCGTCCAGCTCGGCGGCGAGGATAGCGTCCAGCCGACTGCGGCAGGCCGCGTCGCGCACCGGTGTCACCACCTCGACCCGGTGCCGCAGGTTCCGCGGCCGCCAATCGGCGGAGCCGATGTAGTATTCGGCGGCGTCGCCGTTGGCGAACGCGTAGATGCGGGCGTGCTCGAGAAACCGACCCAGCACGCTGACGACTCGGATTCGCTCCGACAGTCCCACCACGCCGGGCCGCAGCGTACACACGCCCCGCACGACCAGCCCGACATCGACGCCGGCCTGCGACGCGTGATACAGCGCCGTGATGATCTCGGGATCGGCGAGCCCGTTGAGTTTGGCGCGTATCCACGCCGCGCGCCCCGCCCGCGCGTGCGCCGCCTCTCGATCGATCAGCTCGATCAGGCGGGTCGCGAGATAGTTGGGCGAGACGAGGATTCGCCGGAATGCGGTCTGGGGCGGCCGCGACGATCCTGACAGCTCGTTGAACAGGTCGTTCAAGTCGGCGCCGAGCTCAGGGTCGGCCGACAGCAGCCCCACATCGGTATAGACGGCCGCCGTCGCGGCGTTGTAATTCCCTGTCCCGATGTGCACGTAGCGACGGATGCCGTGCGGCTCGCGGCGCACGATGAGCGCCGTCTTGGCGTGCGTCTTGAGCTCGACCAGGCCGTACACGACCCGGATGCCCGCCTCCTCGAGCTTCTTGGCCCACTCGATGTTGCGCTCTTCGTCGAACCGGGCCTTCAGCTCGACGAAGACGAATACTTCCTTGCCGCGTCCAGCCGCCCGCAGCAGCGCGTCGACGATTTCCGAGCGGCCGCCCGCGCGATACAGCGTCAGTTTGATCGCCACGACATCCGGATCGTCCGCGGCTTCGGTCACCAGTCGCTGCACCGTCGCCTCGAAGGCGTCGTAGGGGTGATGCACCAGGATGTCCCGCTCCGCAAGAATCGCGAAAATCGACCGCCCCTCCTCGATCGGCGCACCGCCACGATGCGGCGGGTAGTCGAGCTCGGGGAGGGGCAGGCGCGCGAGCTCGCGCACGGCACCGAGGTCGAGGAGTCCGTCCGCTGCGTACAGATCCCCCGCACCCGGGGGACTGCCCGCGGCTGCTTCCTCGAATTGCAACTCGCGCAGCAACAGCTCCCGGACCGACTCCGGCATCTCGCCGGCGATCTCCACCCGCACGGTCGCCCCGTAGGGCCGGCGTTTCGTTTCTTCCTCGATCACTTGCAGCAGGCTCACGGCGCTGTGCTCGTCGAGCTCGAGGTCGGCGCCGCGCGTGACACGGAACGCGTACGCCTCTTCGACGAATCGTCCGGGGTAGACCAGGCTCAGGTTCGCGCGGATGACGTCCTCCACCGCGACGAAGCCGCTCCGGTCCGCGAGCGTGAGAAAGCGGGGGAGCGTCTCCGGCACCTTCAGGTAGGCAAAGTGCATCGGTCCGCCCGGCGCGTCGCGCACCACGATGGCGAGGGAGAGGCGCAGGTTGGGAATGAGTGGGAAGGGGTGCCCAGGCGCACGGGTCATGGCCTGCGGCGTGATCAAGGGAAACACTTCCTCCGTGAAGGAGCGGCGCAGGACCTCCTGTTGAGCCGCCGACACGTCCGACCACCGCAGGATCCTGACGCCATGCGCGGCGAGAGCCGGGAGGCACACCTCCCTGAAACAGCGAGCCTGCCGCTCGAGCAGAGCCCGCACCCGGATCGCGATGGCATGGAGCTCCTCCTCCACCGGCCCCCCGCTTGCTGCCGCGCGTTTCAGTGTGCCGACGCGCACCATGAAAAACTCGTCCAGGTTCGCGCTCAGGATGGAGAGAAATCGGATCCGGGCAAGGAGCGGAACACTCGGATCCTCCGCCAGCTCCAGTACCCGGGCGTTG
>DASQAM010000305.1:0-2670 GCA_035635735.1 Gemmatimonadales bacterium
GCTCGGACGCGGGCTGCCCGCCCGTCACGATCCCGTGGATCGGCTCGCAGGCATTGGGGACGCCGGCGATGGCGTCGAGGAGTTGGCTCATTGGAATCGCGGCGGCTAGCTTTGGCGGCACAATCTACCTCAATGCCGACCGGTATGGTTTCGCCTCGCCGTCCTTCGCTCCGCGCCCATCTGAAGCCGCATCACAAGCTGTGGCTCAACTGGGACGGGGCGTTCCTCATGGGACCGCGCTATCTCCGTTTCCTCGACGCGGTCGACCGCACCGGCACGATCCGCGCGGCCGGCCTGGAGGTCGGTTGGAGCTATCGCACCTGCCTGAACCGCATCCGCGCGATGGAGCGCGTGCTCGGCGCCAAGGTGCTGGCTACCACGCGCGGGGGCTCGCATCGCGGCGGCGCCAGGCTCACCCCGGAAGCCCGCCGGCTGGTAAAGCTGTTCGAGCGGTGGCGACGTGAAGCGCTCCGCCTGAGCGACGTCGCATTTCGGAAGATCATGCGCCGATAGGTACCCAGTTGCCTATCGGAGCTCTGGGTGCTAGCTTCGCCGCCGTGCGCTCGGGCTCCCTCGTCCTGGTCTTCACATCGTGCGCGGCCCTGGCGGCCCCGGCGCAGACGCCCGCGTCGATCTCGACCACACCCAAGCTCACCGGCTACGTGCAGGCCCGCTTCCAATCGATCGGCGACTCCGCCGTCTTCTCCCTGCGACGAATCCGCTTGGGAGTCCAAGGGAATCTCACACCGTGGGCGAGCTACAAGGTGCAAGCTGAGCTGCGCAGTGGGGGCACGGGCGCGACCGCCGCGACGGTCGCAGCAACCGATCTCTACCTCGCTCTCACACACCGGCTCTGGACGGCTACGATCGGTCAGTCGAAGACACCGTTCTCCGCCGAGTTCCTCCGCTCGTCCACTGTGTTCGAGCTGCCGGAGCGCTCCATGGCGGTGGACTCGCTCTCGCCCAACCGCGATGTCGGCGTCAAGCTCGAGTGGAACACCGCCGGGACGCTGGCCCTCCAGGGCGGCGTCTTCAACGGCGACGGGATCAACCGCGCCGCGAACCGGGATAAACGATTCCTTTACATGGGACGCGCGGTTGTCCGCGCCGCCAAGGGTGCTTACGTGGGCGTGTCCGCCGCCGCGAAGCCCGACACCACCACCTGGGATGCCGAAGCGTGGGTCGAGCGGGGCCGCGTCGCGGTGCGGGGAGAATTCCTCGCGCGGCACCGCTCGGTCGCCGCCGTGACGACCCTGGGCTGGTACGCCCTCGGCGCCTACGGGGTGGTGCCCAAACGGCTCCAGCTCGTCGGCCGCGTGCAGCAGTTCGATCCGAACGACCGCGCGGGCGCCGACCGCATCACCGGCTATACGGGGGGCGTGCAGTACTTCTTCTCAGGCGAAGACCTGAAGTTGCAGCTCGAGTACACAATCTTCGATGAGCAGGGCCCGAGCATCGACAACAACCGGGTCATCGTGCAGATGCAGGCGAGATGGTGATGAAGCGAGGTCGTGGAGGTTGGTGGAGGTTGGTGGAGGTTGGTGGAGGTGTGCTCCTCAGCGCCGCCATCCTCCAGCAACCTCCACACACCTCCACTGACCTCCAGTCCCAACAGATCCTGCTCGCCACCACCACCTCCACGCGCGACGCCGGGCTGCTCGACTCACTGCTACCCGTGTTCGAGCGGCAAACCCACTACACCGTCAAGGTGATCGCCGTGGGCAGCGGGCAGGCGTTGGCGATGGGTCGCCGCGGGGACGCGGACGTGGTGTTGTCGCACGCGCCGGAGGCGGAGCGCGCGCTCGTCGATTCGGGCTACTTCGTGCGCCGTCGCATCGTGATGCACAACGAGTTCCTCATCGTCGGGCCGGCGCGCGACCCGGCTGGGTTGCGCGGCCTGAGTGACCCGGTAGCGGCGTTCCGGAGCATCGCCGAGCGGCGCGGCGCCTTTGTCTCGCGTGGTGATCAATCCGGCACGCACCAGCGCGAGCAGCTGCTCTGGAAGCGCGCGGGCTTCTCGAGCCCGCCTCGAGGCGAGTGGTACATCGAGTCGGGGCAGGCGATGGGCGCCACGCTCCAGCTCGCCGACGAAAAGCACGGCTACACCCTCACCGACCGGGCCACCTACTTGACGTGGCGGGACAAGCTGCAGCTCTTCCCCATGGTCGAAGGCGATTCTCTGCTGTACAACGTGTACCACGTGTTGGAGCTCAACCCGAAAAACGCGTCCCGCATCAACGCCGTCGGCGGTAAGGCCCTGGCCGACTTCCTGGTCGCTCCCGAGACCCAGCGGCTGATCGGGGACTACGGCAAGAGCCGTTTCGGCCAGAGCCTGTTCGTGCCGGATGCCGGGAAGGAGCCGTCTCGATAGGAGACAACGCCTGTCTCCCAGGGGGGTCACAGCCACGGACGCTTAACAGCTTTGGGGCGCGGACGGTCCGTCTAGAACCGGCATGGTTCTTGATCTACTAGGCCAGCTAGGTATATAGAGGATAGTCCCATGATGCTCCCATTACTGCTCTCGCTCGCCGTTTCCGTGACCGACGATCCGCCGGTCAAAGTCTGGCTCAATAACGACAACTATTTCCAGCGCGGCGACAAGGCCCGGGTCAACGTGCGGTTGGCCGACGACGGCTATCTGCTCGTGCTCCGCGCCGACGCCGAGGGGCG
>DASQAM010000306.1:0-3214 GCA_035635735.1 Gemmatimonadales bacterium
CAACAGCTCTTCGATGTTGAGCCGGCCGTTCGGGTGCTGCACGATGTTGATCACCGGCTGGCGCAGGTCGAATTCGAAGAGCACGACCCGGCCGGCCGCGAAGTCGAACGGGTTGTAGCTCACATTGACCTGCGGTAGCCAGGCGACGAGCGTCGTGTCCGCATCGAACAACCGGACCTGAGAGAGGGTCAGCCCGGTGAGGAGCGACCCATGCACGTCGCCGATCTCCATCGTCCCGGTGAATACCTGATGCAGCGCCCCCTCGCTGACGCGCGCCAGCAGCGCGCGCCCGGCTCCCGTCCCGACCAGCGACGACAGGGCCCCCAGGAAACCGGCCAGCAGCCCCACCAGCGTCCATAGTGCAGCCCCGAGCGAGCGGCGGATCATCTAGAACGCCTGCCCCACGGCGAACTGGACCACCACCCGCCGCCAGAAGCCACTCTGCATTGGGGGACGGAGCAACACCTGCCTGCCCCCCGGGTCGAGCACGGCGGTGAGGCTCTTGTTCGTCTTGTCGAGGAGGTACAGGGGACCGGGCTCCTGCGGGTAGCCGTTATACGCCGCGTCGAGCCGCACCGGGCCGAGCGGGGTGATGAACCGCAACCCGAGGCCCGGAGTGACCCGCAGACCGCTGACCGCAGTCAGCGTGTCTCCGCGCTCCCACACCTGCCCCACGTCCACGAACAGGCCCAGGCGCACGCGGTCCGGAAAAATTGGCGTCGGAACGCGCAGCTCCAGGTTGGCCGTGACGACCGTGTTACCGCCGGTGGGTGATGCGCGGAGATTTCTTAACGTCGTATCGGTCCCCTGCACGATTATGCTGTCCGTGACGTACACGCGGGGCCCGAGCTCGTTGCGCGCGTAGCCCCGCACCGAATTCGGGCCACCGGCATAAAAGCGCTGGTCGGGGGGAACGAACTGGGTGCTCTGGCCCAACAGGCTGAGGCGTTGCGGCAAGATCGTGCCGCCCCGGATCCGCCAGGCGAACGCGCTGCGGCGCGACAGGGGGTAGTACTTCGCGACCTCGAGCTCCCCACGGTTGAACTCGTACAAGGTATCCGAGAGCACGTAGCGCGACGCGTGGACGAGGGTCACCTGCATTACGCTCCCCGCCGAGGGATCGAGCACCGAGTTCACTCGCGCGCGCACGCCGGAGATCGTGATCGCCCCGAACGGCCGCGTGTTGAGGAGGAACGCCTGGTCGGACGCGTTGCACAGGAGGAACCGCTCGCACAGCACGACCGGGTCCGCGGTCGTGCGGCCCACCGAGTAGCCGTACCCCACCGTGACGGGAACGTCGCGCCGCGCGTTGAACGTCACCGCGAGGTTCGCGCCCACGGCCTGGCGCGTATATGCCTTGAACTCGGAGCGCCGCTCGGCAAAGATGGCGAAGCTCGCGGTGTGGCGGGGCGACAGGAATGCCGGCTGGCGCAGCGTCAATGTGGCGTTGTAATTCGCAGTATCGGATGTCGGGTCGTCGTGCAGCGGGTGGCACACGTTCTGCTTGAACCCGGAATTCGCGGGAACGCCGACGCCGAGCTTGGAGAGCTGCCCGGTGAGATCGAGCGAGCGGGCCCCTCCCAGGAAGTCGTATGCCGTCCACCCGCTTTGCACCCGGAAGCAGTCGAGCGACCCGTACCCCGCCCCGGCCCGAATGCGGTGCCGCGGCGCCTCGGACACGCGCACCACCACCCGCACCGTCGAGTCGCCGGGCGGGGGTGTGGTATCCGCGAGCACCACGTTGACCGAGCGGAACATTCCCAGCCCGTACAGGTCGCGCTGCGTCAGGTACAGCTGATCCTGGCGGAACCAGTCCCCCGCCCTCACCGAGAGCATGCGACGCAGGGTTCCGGTGTCCACCTTCTCAGCGCCGGTGATCAGCACCTGTCCCACCCGCATGCGCGAGCCGGGAAGCGCTTCGAGCGTCGCCACGGCCCGGAGCGCAGCGACGTCCACGTCGTAGTTGCGGAGGATCTCGGCATACGGGTACCCGAGGTTCTTGAGACGGCTCACGACGGTGTCGGCGGAGGCTTGGAACAACGCGCGATTGAACGGATCGCCCTCCTGCAGCGGCACGTCGTGCTTCAAGCGCCGCACGTCGAGGATGGAATCGACACCCAGTATCTCGAGCCTCGCGAGCCGCACCGGGTCACCCTCGTAGATTCGGACCTTGAGGTACACGTCCCGGCCCTCGCGACGCACCAGCGTGTCGATCACCGCGTTCATGTATCCGCTTTGGCGGTACAGCAGCAGCAGCCGGATGACGTCGCGACGGAACTCGAGCTCGTTGAAGTACCGCTTTTCGCCGAGCCATGGGATCCACCGGAGATACCACCTGGTCGCGAACGCGCTGGAATTGGTGGTCGCGATCGCGGAGCTCAGGGTGTAGTCCTCGATGGCGTGATTGCCCTCGAAGGAAAGCCCGCGGACCACCCGCTGCTGGTCTTGCTGCGCGGCGAGGGGAGCCGCCGCGAACACGGCGACGAGCAGGGTCAAACAGAGCGCGCGCAATTGACGCAGTCGGGCTGCATCCCTATGTTGGCTACCTCCCCCCGCACTGTCAACCTTTTCGACACCTGACCACATGCGCGCACTCCTCGGTCTTGCCCTCGTCGGCCTCACCGCAGCCACGGCCTGCGGGGGGAAACGGCCGGGCGCCGGGGGTCGAGGCCTCACCTACTACGAATCCTACGACCCGCGCTCGCTCGATCCCGCCCTCTCGACCGACGTGCCGACGGGTGAGATGGTGACGCTCGCGTTCGATGGGCTCACACAGTTCGACGCGGATGGCCGCCTCCTCCCGGCGCTCGCCGACCGTTGGACGTCGGGACAGGCTGGGAATGGCAGCCGGTACGTGTTTCACCTGCGACCGGGCATCAAGTTCCACGACGGGACCGCGCTCACGGCCGCCACGGTCCGCGCCAGCCTGCTGCGCGTCTTGTCCCCCGCCACCAAAGGCGGCCGGCCCTGGCCGCTCTACCCCATCGCCGGGGCTGAAGCGTACGCTGCCGGGCGCGCGGCCGACGTGAGCGGCATTACCGTCCTCGGGGACTCTAGTGTCGCGTTCACCCTGACCGAGCCGCTCGCCATCTTTCCCAAGTTCCTCGCGATGCCGGTGGCGAGCGTCGTCCCGGCGTCGCCCCCCGGCGACCTGACGCAGGGCCCGGTCGGCACCGGACCGTGGCGCTTCGTGGCGTGGCAGCACGACGACTAC
>DASQAM010000307.1:0-2407 GCA_035635735.1 Gemmatimonadales bacterium
CGGAACAGGCCGGTGGCCGCCGTGAGCCGCTCAAGCGGTGCGCGTTGCGCGCGGTCGACGGGACGGAGCGAGCAGCTCACGCGCCGCCTTGGCACCCTGTGCCTCGCGGAGCGCGACCTCCGCGATCCGGCGCACCAGCTCCGCGTAGTCCCAGCCGGCGACCTTCGCCATGCGGGACAGCCCCGCGTCGTCGTTCAAGTCCGGATTGGGGTTGACCTCGAGCACCCAGGGCCGGCCCTGGTCGTCGACGCGGAGATCGACGCGGCCGTAGCCCTTTCCCTGCATGGTCCGCCAGGCGAGCTCGGCGACCCGAGTGAGGCGGTCGCCGAGCTTCTGGGGAATGGTGGCCGGGCACACGGGCGCGGAGCCGAGGTCGTCGGCGGACCCGAGCTCCCACTTGCCGGCATACGTCAGGATGGGCCAGGCGCCCTCGGGCATGCGACTGAAGTCGATCTCGGCGATCGGCAGCACGCGGTTCCCCACGAAGCCGACGTTGAACTCGCGACCGCCGATGTATTCCTGGACGAGCACTTCGTCGAACTGCTCCGTCATGGCCGCGAGGCGCGCGCGCAGCGACTTGCGGTCGCTCACGACGGAGCCGCGGTCGAGTCCCGCGCTCGCGTCCTCCGCCGCCGGTTTGACGATGGCAGGCAGGGGGAAGTCGTCCTCGATCTTGCCCTGCGCCACCGTCCAGCGGGGAATGGGGAGCCCCGCCTGCTGGAGCAACGCGTTCGCGATGGGCTTGCGGCGGCAGGCGGCGAGGGTCCAGAGGCTCGCGCCCGTGATGGGGATCCCCGCGAATTCGAGCGTTGCCACGACGTGCTCTTCCCACTCGCTCTTCCCGTGGACGCCTTCGCACAGATTGAACACGAGATCCGCCCGGCGCGCCACTTGGAACCAGCGCATGTCGTGGCGGACGCCGACCTTGCGGATCTCGTGACCCATCGATGCGAAGATCGCGCCGATCTCGTCCACGGCCTTCATCACGCCGCGGATGTCCTCCGGCGTCCAGTCTTCGGCGCCCGGGTCGAACAGGATGACGACCTTCACGCGCCCACCGCCGCCCGTTGCTGCGCCGGTGCCGCGCGGCGGGTCCCCGCCTCGATCGCCGGCTCCTGCCCCGTCAGCCGGCGCCAGGCGATGCGGACCACTTCCTGGATGAGCTCGTCGTAGCTGAACCCGGCGGCGCGCGCCGCCTTGGGGAAGCAGGAGTTCATGGCCGGATCGGGAAGGATGCCCGGCAGGGGGTTCAACTCGAGGACGTTCGGCACGCCGAACCGGTCCACCCGAAGGTCGACCCGGCACCAGTCGCGGCATCCGAGCGCGTGGTAGGCGTCGAGCGCGGTGCGCTCGATCTCGCGGTACAGCGCCGCCGGCACGCGTGCCGGGCACTCGAAGATCGCGAGCGGGGCTTCGGGGCGGTCCCACACCCACTTCGCCTCGTAGCCGTACACCGGCGGTGCGCCCTCGGGCAGCGCCGAGAAATCGAATCCGATCACCGGCAGGCAGTAGGCCTCCGGGCCGTTTCCGAGGATCGCGACGGTGAACTCGGGGCCCGGAAGGTACGTCTCGACCAGCACGGGCTCGGCGTAGCGCTCGAGCAGGAACCGGGCGCGCTCCCGCAGTG
This sequence comes from Gemmatimonadales bacterium, assembly GCA_035635735.1. Lineage (GTDB taxonomy): Bacteria > Gemmatimonadota > Gemmatimonadetes > Gemmatimonadales > GWC2-71-9 > AG41. Next base: position 1,628 of record DASQAM010000307.1, read on the forward strand.
CCGCGACGTTCGCGCACAAGTTGCTGGCGAACACACCCTTTCCCGATCCCTCCGCGACCGGCTTGACGAACACGGGGTAGGTCAGCGCCATGCGCTCGATCTGTCCCGGCGCCTCGATGCAGGTAAACGGCGCCGTGGGAACACCACGGTAGGCAAGCGTCTCCTTGGTCCGACCCTTGTGCAGCGACAGCGCCAGCGTGAGCGGGTCCGAGCCTGTGTACGGGATGTTCAGGTACTCGCAGATCGCCGGGACGAGCGCTTCGCGGCTCTGGCCGTGGAGCCCTTCGGCCATGTTGAAAACGAGATCGGGGCGAGCGAGGACGAGGTTCTGCGGAAAGAACTGGTCGGCTTCGAGTCGGATGACGCTGCCGAAGAGACCGAGAGCCTGCTCCACCGCAGCGATGGTCGAGGGATCGTCCCATTCCGCAAAGGCGTCACTGGCACTCTCGGACGCTGCGTCGGGCGCGGGATCGGGTTTTTCGTTGTATGCGAGACCGATTCGCATGTGGTCTCGGGTGACCTCCTACAAAAAAGGCCGCTCATGCGGTCCGTGAATCAAAACGCGTTGTCGAGTAGACAATAAGGAACACCGGAGCGATGCGCAATAGGCAAATCGGAATTTTTTTCGGAGTCGACGCTCGTCAAACTTTGTGGTACGCGACGCGCGCGGCGTCGTGTTTGTCGTCGGCGAGATAAATCTCGAAATCGGCGAAGAGGGCCGGCGCCTCGCGCTGCAGGACGCGAAGACAGGCGATCGCCATTCGGCGGATCTCGAGCTCC
>DASQAM010000308.1:0-1837 GCA_035635735.1 Gemmatimonadales bacterium
CTCCTCGGTCAGCTCATCCATCATCCGATCGAGGCCGCGGCCGCGATCGGGCGCCGCCGCGGACGCGTAGCGGACCCAGAGCGCGCGGCCGCCGGCCCCGACGGCGAGCCCCGCCGCGAACGTCGCGACGAGGAAGAGCACTGCCCAGGTTGTGGAACGGTTCAGCATGACATCCCTTCCTTTGCTAATTGTTGCCGATCACCGAGGCGAGGACGACCTCGACCTCCGCCGGGTGCGCCGGCGGCGCGATCAGGACGTCCGAGACCGTCGGGCGAGGGGACGCCGCCGTAGCGCGACCCACGAAGTAGCCGGCGGCCAGCGCGACCACGAGGGCGGCCGCGACGCCGGTGCGGGCCCAACGGGCGAGCACGGTGTCCCACGACGCCACACGGACTTGCTCGGCGCGCGCCAGCACGCGCGCGATGAACACCGGCGCGTCACCCGGGTCGAGCGCCTCGCGCAGCGCCTTCCCGAGCGCCAGATCGGGCCGGTGATCGAACGACAGTGGATCCTTCATGCCTCCTCCTTCCAGTCCGCGAGCAACACCCGCAAGCGGCGCCGCGCGTGAAACACTTCCGATCGGACCGTTCCCTCGGGAATCCCGAGGATCGCTGCGATCTCACCGTGCGAGTAGCCTTCCACGTCGAACAGCACTACCGCGAGGCGCCGCCGCTCGGGCAGCTCGGCGAGCGCCTCGCGCAGCCGCTGGTTCAGCGCCCGCCGCTCGGCCGTCGTGTCGGGTCGCGGGCCGCCGGCCGTGAGCCCGACGTCGAGTGGCTCGACGCGCCGGACCGAGCGACGCCGCCGTCGATCCGTGGCGGCATTGGCGACGATCCGCAGCAGCCAGGGGCCGAACGGTCGCCGCGCGTCGTACTGACCGAGCTTCACGAGCGCCGAGAGCATGGCATCCTGTGCCGCGTCGTCGGCGTCCTCGGCGTTGCCCAGCACCGCGCGCGCCACGCGGCGTGCCACACCGGCGTACCGCTCCACCAGGATGCCAAACGCCGCGCGCTCGCCGGCGACGGCGCGGGCGACCAGGTCGGCCTCGTCCTGCTGAGCTATACGCGCGACCGGCTGCGGGGGTTGGGGATCAGCCATCGTCTGCGTCCCGTGTGCGGCGCCGCTCGAAGGTGTATACCGCGAACGCCAGGGCCAGCGAGAACGCCCCGGCAGCGAGCACGATCGACATGACGCGTGGGAACACGAGCAGCAGCCCGCCCATCCCTGCAAACACGAGCGCCGCGGTCGAGGTGATCGCGCGACGCAGCCCGCCCGCCACACGGCGCAGCGTCACGACGGCCACCGCCCCGAGCTCGTACCTCGAGCGCTTGTGCGGTTGCTCGGGAACGGACGACGGCGCGGTGGCGGGCGCTCCCACTAGCCGGGCCGGGAGGAATCGGCGACGGGCCTGCAGCACGATTTCGCGGCTGGTCGCGAGGTCGCGCAGGAATTGTTGCGCCAGCGCGGCGGCGAAATGCTTGCATTCGGCGAAGAGATCCAGCTCGTAGTTCCCGAGCAAGCTCGAGACGTTGAGATTACTCGACCCGACGCGGGCCCAGCGGTGATCGACCAGCAGCGTCTTGGCATGCAGCATCGGGCCCTGCCACTCGAAGATGCGCGCACCCGCACGCAACAGATCACGATAGCCGATCCGCGTGGAATCCCGCAGGACGGGGAGGTCGCTCGTGCCGGGGACGAGCAGGCGCACGTCCACGCCGGCCCGTGCGGCGTCGAGCAGGCTGGCGTACAGGGGCGGCGGAGCGATCAGATACGCGTCGGTGATCCACAGGCGGTCCGTCGCGCTCGCGGCCAGAAGCTGGACGGCGCGGTACATGCG
>DASQAM010000309.1:0-2836 GCA_035635735.1 Gemmatimonadales bacterium
ATCAACCAGATCCGGCGCGCCGGCGGCATCGTCGCCGCCGTACGGCAGGGGCTCGTGAGCTCGGGGATCATGCACGCCCTCGTGACGCACGGGGTGCCGTTCGTGCTCGCGGGCTCCATCCGCGACGACGGGCCGCTCCCGGAGGTGCTCTCGGATACGCTCGCCGCGCAAGACGCGATGCGGGAGTTCACCGCCCAGGCCACCTTCGCCGTGTTCGTCGCGACGGCGTTGCACGCGATCGCCGTCGGGAACATGCTCCCGGCGTTCGTGGATGCCGAGCGTCCCGAGGACCTGCGTCCGCTCACGACGATCTGCGTCGACCAGACGGAGTTCGTCGTGAACAAGCTGCGGGACCGGGGCACGCACCAGGCGTACGGGGTGGTGACGAATGCCCAGGACTTCATGCACGTGTTGCGGTTCTACGTAGAGCGATGGGAGCAGGCGCAGGCCCCGGCGACCGTCCTCCGCTAGATCCGGGTCGGGGGCCGGGGTGGGCGAAGCTCGCCGAAGCCGTCGCCCTCCGGGTGCCGCCTTCCGAGATAGAGACCATCTATCTCTTCCGGCCCTGGAAGCGTGAGGGTCGCGAGTGGGGCACGGCCGTGGTCGCCTGCCGCGTGACGGAAGGGGAAGGAAAGGGGGGCGGCGGCCGGTTGCGCGTGTACACCGCACGCTACATGCTGATCGTGCGCGGGAAGGAGCGCGGTCAGTCCCGGATCGAGGTCGAGGAGACGGCGCTGTCACCTGCGGACGTGATCGCTCGCGTCATGCAGGCGGCCGCCGAGCGGACCGGGGACCCCGAGCCGCCCGTGGCGGTCGGTCCGGCGGTGTGGTATGAAGGTTGACGGGACCAAGCTCCTCGAGGAATTCCGCCGCCACTTGGCCGAGCGCAACCTGCCGGCGACGCAGCAGCGGTTGGCGGTGGCCGAAGCGGTATTCTTCGCCGGCGAGCACCTGTCGGCCGAGGAACTGGGCCGGCGCGTGGCCAAGCGGGTCGCGGTTGGGACGGCCACGATCTATCGGACACTCGACCTGCTGGTCCGGGCCGGGTTGGCCAAGGAGCACGACTTCGGCGAGGGGTTCAAGCGGTACGAGCCGCTCGCGGCCGGGCAGGCGCACGAGCATTGTATCTGTTCGTCGTGCGGCCAGGTGACGGAGTTCGCCAACGATCGGCTCGAGCGGATGATTGCCCTGCTCGCGGAGGAGGTGGAGTTCCGGCCCCACCACCACCGGCTGGAGATCTATGGACTGTGCCGGACCTGTCAGCAGGCGAACCCTTTAGCGCGCACGAGGTGACGGGTTGATCGAATCACGAATGTTCGTGCCCACCAAGGCCTTTCTGACCAAAGGCGTCGGTCGGCACAAGGAAAAACTCACGAGCTTCGAGATGGCGCTGCGGGACGCCCATCTCGCCAATTTCAACCTCGTGCGGGTGAGCTCGATCTTCCCGCCCCACTGCGAGCTGGTGGACCGCGAGGAAGGCCTCTCGCTCATGAAGCCCGGGCAGGTCGTGTTCGCGGTCATCGCCGAGTCCGCCACCAACGAGCCGAGCCGCCTCGTCGCGGCATCGATCGGCGTCGCCATGCCGGCCGACCAGTCCCACCACGGCTACATCTCCGAGCACCACAGCTACGGGCAGAACGAGATGACGTCGGGCGAGTACGCCGAAGACCTCGCCGCGTCGATGCTCGCCACCGTGCTGGGCGTGCCGTTCGATTCGGACAAGGCCTGGGACGAGCGACGCGAGCAGTGGCTCCTGTCGGGGGAGATCGTCCGCACGATGAACATCACCTCGACCGCCGAGTGCGGGGACGACGGTCGCTGGACGACCGTGGTCTCGGCGGTCTGCTTCTGCGGGTGACGCCCTCTTTCGCCATTGCCTTCGCCGCCGGGCTGCTGAGCTTCCTGTCTCCCTGTACGCTCCCGCTGATCCCGAGCTATGTCGGGTTTCTCACGGGCTTATCGGCGGACCAGCTGGAGGTACGCCGCGGAACGGCGTTGCTGCACGCGCTCGCCTTCGTGGCTGGCTTCTCGGGCGTCTTCATCGCCCTGGGCGCCAGCGCGTCGGCCCTCGGGGCGCTGCTCTTGCACTGGCAAGTGTGGATCGGCCGGATCGGCGGTGTCCTAGTCATTCTCTTCGGGCTGTATCTCCTGCGGGTGATCCAGCCTGCTTTTCTTACGCGAGAGCGTCGGCTGCAGCTAGCGAACAAGCCAATCGGCTATGTCGGATCCGCGTTTGTAGGTGTCACGTTCGGGGCGGCCTGGACGCCCTGCATCGGTCCCATCCTCGGCGCGATCCTCACGATGGCTGCTGCGCAGGGGAGCGTGGGGCGGGGTGCCGGACTGCTCACGGTGTACGCGCTCGGCCTTGCGGTGCCGTTCCTCGTCGCCGCGGTGGCCCTGGACCGCTTCCTCGTGTGGTTCCAGCGGTTCCGGCCCTACCTCGTGTGGGTCGAGCGCATCGCCGGGATCCTCCTGATCCTTCTTGGCTTGCTGCTGCTCACCGATCGCTTCACCCTCCTGGCGAGCTGGCTCCAGGGGTTGACGCCCGAGTTCCTGAAGAGTCGGCTGTAGGCCCCCCTGTCCTAAGGGACACGGCGCGAGTGCTTTAGCGCCGTGTCGGGCCGGGCCGGGTTTCAAACTGGGAACCTTCGGGCCCACTTTCCTATATTAGGGCCTGCGAACCTCACCGAGAGGCACGAAATGATCAGTCTACAAAAGCACGGATGGCTTGTCGTGGTGCTGGCGGGCGCGGCGCTCGCCGCCTGCGTACAAGGTGAGCAGCAGAGCCAGTCGGCCGACTCCACGGCTCGCAACCTGACGCTCGCGCCGACTGAAT
>DASQAM010000310.1:0-1913 GCA_035635735.1 Gemmatimonadales bacterium
TCGCCGCGCTGTTCACGCACACGAACGGTTTCGCCGCGCGCCCGCTCTGGCGATGGATGGCGGAGGCGACGAGCTCCTTGCCGGTCCCCGACTCCCCGGTGATCAGGACGCGCGCCTCCGTGGGCGCGACCCGTGCGATCAGTCCTCGCAACTGGTCCATTGCTTTGCTCACGCCCACGAGCGGGTCGGCGTGCCCCAGCGCTTCGTGCAGACGCCGGTTCTCGGCCAGCGTGCGGGACAGCTCGAGCGCGGCCCGCAGCGTGGTGAGCAGGCCCTCCGGCGTCAGCGGTTTTTCGAGGAACTGAAACGCGCCCAGCTTGGTCGCACGGACCGCGTCGGCGAGGTTCGCCTTGCCGCTCATCATCACGACCGGCAGGTCCGGCGCCAGGCGTTTCAGGTGCTCGAGCGTGGCGAGGCCGTCGGGCCCACCCGGCATCATCAGGTCGAGCAATACCGCGTCCGGCGCGTCGCGCTCCACCGCGGCTATCCCTGCGCTGCCGTTCGCCGCCTCCGCCGTCTCGAACCCTTCCGATTCGAGCAGGGCGGCGACCATCTTACGGATGTTCGTCTCGTCATCGACGAGCAGCACGCGGGGGCTCACGCGGCCGTCAGCACGATGGAGAACGTGGCGCCGCCGCCGGGCGTCTCCGCCACGGTGATGCTGCCGTTATGGGCCTCGATCGTCTGCCGCACGAGGGCGAGTCCCAGACCGGTCCCGTCGTGCTTGGTCGTGAAGTACGGCTCGAACACGCGCTGGCGCAGGTCGTCCGGGATCCCGGCCCCATGATCGGCGATCGTGACCGCCAGGCCGGCCCCGTCCCGGCTCACCGCGATCTCGATCGACCCGCGCCCTCCCATCGCCTCCGCAGCGTTGCGCAGCAGATTCGCGAACGCCCGCCGCAGCGGATCGTAGTGCCCGAGCAGTTTGCACGGCTCCCCGTTGGCTCGCACCGAGACGTCCACCTCCGACGGCACGGCGCTCTTCCCGAGGTCCATCAGGAGGTCCACGAGGTCCACCTCGCTCCTCGGCCCCTCGGGGAAGCGCCCGAACTCGGAGAACTCCTTCGCGAGCTGGTCCAACCGCTCGGTCTCGGCGCCAATGACTTCCACCGCCACGTCCGTCCGCCGTTCCACCGGACCGCCCGACCGCCGCAGCTGGTCTACCGCGATCCGCATGGCGGTGAGCGGATTCTTGATCTCGTGCGCGACGCGGCGCGCCACCTCGCGGAACGCCCGCAGACGCTCCGCCTCGAGCTCGCGCTCGCGCGCGGCGTCGAGCGCCGTCGCGAGCTCCCGCAGGGCCTGGCGCAGCGCTTCGAATTCGGGAGCGCCGCGGGTCGGCGGGCCCGCCGGCAGAGGCATCCGTCGCCGAATCAGCCGCGTCCAGCCCACGAGCTCGTCGATCGGACGGGAGAGCTGGCGCGACAGGTGGCCGGCCACGCGCACCGCCGCGATCACGGCAAACGCGCCGAGCACGAAGACCACCGCCGCGAACCCGCCGGCATAGTAGCGCAAGTACGTCTCCGCGCGGCGCGCCAGCGTCACCGAGTTGGAGAGCTGCTCCAGGTGCTCCCGGAACGCTGCCCGCTCGCGCGCGGAGAGGTGGGTCGTGTCCATTCGATCCACCATCAGGCGTGCCGACGCCGTCATCTCCTCGAGCGCCACTCGCGCCCCCGCCGACGGCGCCACCGTTCGCACGGCGAGCGCCCAGCCCACGACGGCCAGGGCGGTCGGCACGGCGGTCAGGGCCACCAGGATCACGAAGATCCGCTGGCGGAAGGGGAGGGGCATATTTGACGGGGCAATCTAGGGCTTTGGTGCTCGTGTGACAAATCGACACAGGAGAGGACAATGCGGAATGCGGAGTGTGGAATGCGGAATTGATGGGATCGGGTCGAAGCGTGACCTCGCGG
>DASQAM010000311.1:0-8980 GCA_035635735.1 Gemmatimonadales bacterium
GTTCAAAGCCCGCGGACTCGCCGCCGCCGTGACTCGTGCCGCGCTCGCGGGCGCCAAGCGGCTGGTCGTGCCCACGGCAGGAAACGCAGGCGTGGCGCTCGCGGCCTACGCCGCACGCGCCGGCCTCGCGGCCCGCGTGTACGCGCCGGCCACCACGCCGCCCACCATCCTCGGCCAGATCCGCAGCTTCGGCGGTGACCTGGTACTCGTGAATGGTCACATCGGGGACTGCGGCAAAGCGGCCCGCGCCTATGCCGCGGAGACCGGTGCCGTTGACGTGTCCACGTTGCGCGAGCCGTACCGCATCGAGGGCAAGAAAACTCTCGGCCTCGAGCTGGCGGAGCAGCTCGGCTGGACCATGCCCGACGCGATCGTGTATCCCACCGGTGGCGGCACCGGGCTGATCGGCATGTGGAAGGCCTTCGCCGAGCTCATCCGCGCCGGCTGGCTTCGAGGAAAGCCGCCCCGCATGTACAGCGTGCAGGCCGCGGGGTGCGCCCCCGTCGTGAGTGGGTTCGAGGCCGGGGCCGAGTGTTGCGCGCCATGGCCCGACCCGCAAACGATCGCCGCGGGCCTGCGAGTCCCTGCTCCCCTGGGGGATCGCCTGATGCTCCGCGCCCTGCGCGAAAGCGGGGGTGGGGCGGTGGCAGTCACCGACGTACTTCTCGCCGCGGCGGCCCGCGACCTGCAAACCCTCGAGGGCATCGATGCCGCTCCGGAGGGTGGAGCTTCGCTCGCGGGAGCCATCGAGCTCAAGGCGCGGGCGGTGCTGCGCGCGGAGGATCGGGTCGTGATCTTCAATACTGGTGCCGGGTGGCTGTACCGGGCCTAAGCCGTTTATATTCCGTCGCTTGAGACGGATGCGCATCGCGATCTTAGACCCGGCAGCCGGCATCTCTGGCGACATGACCTTAGGGGCGCTCCTCGCCCTCGGCGTGCCGCAGGTGTGGCTCGAAGGGCTGCCCGGGAGGCTGGGGCTCGCCGGCGTGGGAGTCACCGTTCGGAACGCCGTCCGCGGCGGCGTGGCGTGCAAGCAGGTCGAGTTCACCATCCCCGAGCAGCCGCACGGACGCCACGTGGGCGAGCTGGTGCGGCTGGTCGAGCGGGCACCGGTTACCGATTGGGTGAAGGAACGCGCCATTCGCGCGTTCCGGCTGGTGGGCGATGCCGAGGGTCAGGTGCACGGAGTCGCGCCCGAGAAGGTGCATTTGCACGAGGTCGGGGCAGTGGATGCGGTGCTCGACATCGTGGGCGCAATCGAGGGATTCGAGCAGCTCGGGGTCGAAGCGGTGTACGCTTGGCCCGTGGCCGTGGGGAGCGGATGGGTGGAGGCGGAACACGGTCGGCTGCCGGTGCCGGCGCCGGCCACCGCGATCCTGCTGGAAGGGGTCGAGCTGGCGAGTGGCGGGCCGGTGGAGGGGGAAGCCACGACACCGACCGGAGCCGCGCTGGTACGTGTGCTCGCGTCGGGTCTGCCACTGCGACAGTGGCGCATGGTGAAGAGCGGGTGGGGTGCGGGGCAGCGGAATCCCAAGCACTATCCCAACGCCTTGCGGATCCTCATCGCGGAGCAGGCGGCGGAGGCCGGCCGCGTGGCCCTGCTGGCGACCGACGTGGATGACATGAGTCCCGAATACGTGGAGCCGTTGCGGCAGGCGCTCGTTGCCGCCGGGGCGCTGGACGTGCAGACGTGGCCCGTCCAGATGAAGAAGGGACGTTCCGGATTCCGCGTCGAGGTCGTGGCACCCGAGGAGCTGGCGGAGCCCGTGACCGCCGCGCTGTTCCGGCACAGCACCACGGCGGGGGTCCGCCGCTGGGTGGCGGAGCGGGCGACGCTGGCCCGCCGTCAGGTAACGGTCCAGCTTACGCCTGACGTCACCGTACGGGTGAAGGTGTTGGAGCAGCCGGATGCCGACGGTGTGAGAGTCAAGCCGGAGTACGACGACGTTCTCGCGGCGGCCCGCGCGCTTGGCCGGCCGCCGCTCGAGGTTGCCCGCGTCGCGCAGCGCGACGCCGAGGCATTGGTGGCCAAATCCAAGGAGTGAGCATGACCGTGAAGCATCACGCCGCCATTCTCGCGTGCCTGTGTCTCGCCGTTGCGGCTCCGACCGCGCTGCGGGCGCAGGGCATCGGCTTCATTCCGGCCTCCTGCGGGATCAAGCCGAACCACAAGCTGGTGAATAGCGGAATGGAAGCGCTCAGGAACGGGACGAACACGAAATTCGCCGAGCAGCGGACGAAGGCGTTCAAGGACGCGGAGCGCGACTTGACGCAAGCGGTTCGCGCCGACGGTCAGGAGAAAAACCCGGCGGCGTGGTACTACCTGGGGCGGTACTACCTGGTGGTGAACGATTTCGCGGGCGCTGACTCCGCGCTCACGAAGGCGCTGGCGCTCGAACCGAAGTGCAAGGACGATATCTCTCTGTACCGGCGCCAGGCCTGGGTGCCGGTGTACAACACCGCGGCCGCGGTGTGGCAGGCGGGGAACCCCGACTCGGCGATCGTCGAGTTTCGGCGTGCCAACCAGATCTACCGCGACGAGCCGCCCGGCTTCATCTACCTGGCGCACCTGTTCATCACTCGACCCGAGCCCGATTCGGCCCTCAAGCGGACGAACGCGGCGAAGTACCGCACCGACTCGCTCGTCTATGCGACGCGCATGGACTCGGCGGTGAAATACTTCCGCTTGGCCCTGCCGGCGGCAACCGACCCGAAATACGCTGGCGATAAACGGGAAGCGTGGCTGAACATCGCGCGCGTTTATCACAGCGAGAAGCGCTGGGACGAGGCCGCTGCGGCCTACAAGGAGTTCCTCGCCGCGTACCCCAATGACGTGCAAGCGAAGGCGAACCTGGCGGAGCTGTACCTGCGCGCCAACCAGCGCGATTCGGCCATGGCGCTGTATGCGGCCATCGCGGCACACGCGGATTCGGCGAGCGCCGAGGATCTGTTCGGCGCGGCTGGCTCGGTGTTGGGCGCCATCCCGCAGACACCCGACACGGTCGAGCTCGATGCCGCCTGTGGGAAGGCACTCAAGAGAAAAACCCCCACCCTCACGGCGCGTCAGATCTCGGCGCGGTGTCAGCCCGCGGCTGCGGACACGATGCGGAAGTTCCATGCGCTGGCGGACCCGCTGTACCGGCTGGGCGTGCAGACGTACCAGTCGGGTCTGGAGAAGAACCCGTTCTATCGCGACGCGCTGTACAACCTGACCGGCATCTCGTTCATGCTCAGCGACACCGGCAAGGCGCTCCAGCTCGCCCAACGACTGTATGCAGTGGATCCGCTGAACCGCCTCACGCTCGCCAAGCTTGCCGGTGCATGGCAGCTCGTCGGGAAGAAGGACTCAGCGTTGTATTACATCACCTTGGCGGACTCGCTCCCGATTGAAATCACGGTAGGAAAATTCACCACGAACGACCAGGGCGCCGCCGTAGAAGGCTTGTTCACCAACTTCCACTCCAAGCCTTCGCCGCCGGTGAAGGTCACGTTCGAGTTGCTCGACGGCAAAGGCAACGTCGTTGCGTCGCTGCCACAGGACGCGCCCTCCGTCGAAGCAGGGGGGAACCAAGCGTTCAAGCTTAGAACGGGACAGAAGGGGGTCATCGCCTGGCGCTACAAGCGGTCGTGAGCGGGATTGATAAAGTGGCGTAATGTTGGCACAATTCCTTGCCGAGTTAGGCGCTTCGCGGGCGTAATTCAGGGGTAGAATGCCAGCTTCCCAAGCTGGACGTCACGGGTTCGAATCCCGTCGCCCGCTCTGCATGTCGTCCTCCACGCGTCACCGTCCCGCCGGCGAGGATGGTACTCGCCCGAGCGCGTCCCGTGTGCCCTCGCACGACTGGACGGAGCGGATCCGAGCGGGTGATGAGGCAGCGTTCGAGGCGATGTTCCGGACGTACTACGACGGCCTGTGCCGCTACGTCGCGACCTATCTGGGCAGCCGCGACATCGCCGAAGACGTGGTCCAAGGCGTGTTTGCGCGCATCTGGGAGGATCGCGCGCACTGGATGGTGGCCGACCTGCAGCACTACCTGTATGCCGCCGTGCGCCGCCGTGCGATGAGCCAGTTCCGGCGTGCCGCCGTCCGACGTCGCGCTATGCCGCTCCTGGCGCTCGAGGGTGCCGCCCATGCGCCGGCCGACGCCGACTTCGAGGCCGAAGAGCTGCGGCAGCGTCTCGAACGGGCACTCAGCGCTCTTCCCCCCCGCACCCGCGCCGCATTCGTCTTGAGCCGCGCTGAGGGCTTGAGCTACGCCGAGGTGGCGTCGCGGATGGCCATTTCTCCGAAGACAATCGGGGTCCACATCAGCAGAGCGCTCACTGTGTTGCGAAAGGCGCTGCTGCCTTCCTAGCCGATGCCTCGCCACGCATGGGTTGCGGTGGTGCTCGGTGTGTCCTGCTCGGTAGGAGGCACGCCCGAATCATCGCGTCCCGTATGGCAGCTCGTGTGGCACGACGAGTTCGACGGCGCCACGCTCGACGCCGGGAAATGGGTTCGGGAGACCGGGGGCAACGGCTGGGGCAACGCCGAGCTCGAGTTTTACACGGACCGCGCCGAGAACGCGCGGATCGAAGGCGGCAACCTGGACATCGAGGCGCGCCGGGAGACGTTCGGCACCCGTGACTACACGTCTGCCCGCCTGAAAACCGAAGGCTTGGGCGCGTGGCGGTACGGCCGCATGGAAGCCCGCATTCAGATTCCGCACGGGCAGGGACTGTGGCCCGCTTTCTGGATGCTGGGCGACACCTGCGCCGCGGTCGGTTGGCCCACGTGCGGTGAGATCGACATCATGGAGAACATCGGCAGGGAGCCCCGCCGGGTGCACGGCACCGTGCACGGGCCCGGCTACTCGGGTGCACAAGGCATCACCAGCACGTACGAGCTGAGCGCGGGCGCCTTCGCCGACAGTTTTCACGTTTACGCCGTGGAGTGGGAATCAGGCGCGATTCGATGGTACGTCGACGACACGCTCTACAAGACCACTACGACGCGTGATGTACCCGGGCAGTGGGTGTTCGATCACCCGTTCTTCATCATTCTGAACGTCGCCGTCGGCGGGAACTGGCCCGGTAATCCAGATACCACGACCGTGTTCCCGCAGACCATGCGGGTGGACTATGTGCGCGTCTACCAGCGGGCCGGAGGGGGAGGGGGGCCCTGACCGCGCTCCAGAGTAAGTAAGCCGCACCCTTGCGGCGTCATTAAGGATGATGCCGCCCCTGCCCCCCACTATCGACATCGGCGCGCTGGCCCGCTACCTCGACGGGACGGCCAGCCCTGAGGATCGTGCCGATATCGAGGCGTGGATCGGGTCGGATCCGGCGCGCCGGGCTGCCGTCACTACCCTGCAAACTGCCTGGGACGCTGACGCTCAGCGGCTCGGCGCGCCCTACGACGTAGACGCGGCCTGGAGCCGATTCGAGACCCGGCTTGGCGGTCGCAAGCGATCGGGGCGGTGGAACCTCCCGGTGGCGGCCGCGATCGTCGCTGCCGTGATCGGCGCCGGTGCGGCCTGGTGGCTCGGTCACGCTGCACGCTCGGTCGCCCAGGCGCCGGCCATGCGGGAGTACATCACTCCTCGCGGCCGGCGCGCCGTTTTGCGGCTGCTCGACGGCACGGAAATCACCCTCAACGCGGACAGCAAGCTGCGGGCGCCGGCGCCTTTCGGCGCCCGCCAGCGGGACGTGTACCTGGAAGGGGAAGCCTATTTCAGCGTCGTGCATGATGCCGCTCGCCCCTTCGTCGTTCACACCGCGGGCGGCGCGATCCAGGACATCGGGACCAGGTTCGGCGTCCACGCGTACGACGGCGCGGAGCGCGAGCGTGTGGCGGTGGTCGAAGGAGCCGTCGCGCTGGCCGGGACTCCGCTCCGCGCTGGCCAGGTGGCGACATTGTCTCGGACGGGCACGATCCGCGTCTTGCGCAACGCCCGTGTGGCCGACGAGCTGGCCTGGACCAGGGGGCGCCTCGTCTTCACGAACGTCCCCCTCGAGGAGGTCGCGGAGCGGCTGGGCCGGTGGTACGACCTGGACGTCCGCGTCGCCGATCCCGCGCTCGCCCGCCGCCCCGTCACGGGCTCCTACGGCGACGAGCCGGTCGCACAGGTCCTCACCCTCATCACCGCCGCCGTCGGCGCCCGCTACGAGTGGCAGGGCCGCACGGTGGCTATCTCAGCGATTCAAAGGGCACCCTAGCGAGAACGGGAGGCCGCGTATGCACATGGGAACGAACGTACGGGCACAGTGGGGCGCAGTCGTAGCCCTCGTGGTGGGGATCACCCTCTGCGGCGCGATCGGAGTGGCGCAGGCCCAGGACGCGGGCGGCGGTGTCGAGCTCGCCGCCGCCGGACCGCGGTTCCTGGCCGTCGCGGCTGGTCACTCGAGCCAGGCCGCACCGCGCTGGCGGGATGCCAGCAACGCCGTGGTGTTCCGAAAGACCATCTCGGTCGACCTGAAGGACGTGCCGCTGGGCGACGCGCTGTCTACCATCGCACAGCAGGCAGGCTTGCGGCTCACCTACAGCGCGGCGGTCGTGCCGCTCGACGCGCGCGTGACGTTCAGCGCGTCGAACCTGACGGTCGGTGCCGTCTTGAGCGCAGTGCTGTACGACACCGGGGTGGACGTGCTGCTCACCTCCAGCGGGCAGGCGGCGCTGGTGCGGCGCGGCGCGTTGGACGGATTCCAGGGAGGTACGATCACCGGGCGGGTCACCGACTCGCTCAGCGGGCAGGGGATCGCGGTCGCGACCGTGTCGGTCGTGGGCACCGGGCTGAGCGCACGGACCGGGGATGACGGCAGGTATCGGATCAGCGACGTACCCGTGGGCGAGCACACGGTCAGGGTCGTGCGCATCGGGTACTCCTCGGTCACGAAGCCGGTGACCGTGCTGCCGGATCAGGAGATCACGGTGGACTTCGCTGTGACACAGCGGGCCACGCAGCTCGAGGAAGTGGTGGCGATCGGATACGGCACCACGGAGCGCCGAGAGCTGACGGGAGCGGTTTCGTCCGTCACGGCCGCGGACCTCTCTGCGGCGCCGGTGACGTCGGTGGATCAGGCGTTGCTGGGCCGTGCCGCCGGCGTGCAGGTCGTCACGTCGAGCGGACAACCCGGGGCGGGGACGATGGTGCGGATCCGGGGCGGGAACTCCATCTCCGCCGGTAACGATCCGCTGTATGTCGTCGATGGTGTGCCTCTCACCACCAACCTGGAGGACGGAACGCCGGGTACGCTGCTCGGGGAAGGGATGCGGGGCTTGAACCCGATCTCGGCGCTGAACCCGGACGACATCGCGTCGATCGAGGTCCTGAAGGATGCGTCGGCGGGGGCGATTTACGGCGCGCGCGCCGCGAATGGCGTGGTGTTGATCACCACCAAGCACGGGCGCGAGGGCCAGAACTCGGTGTCGTTCGGCTCGTACTACGGCATCCAACAGGTGCGGCGCACCCTCCCCGTGCTCGGTGCGGCGCAATTCGCCCAGATGGTGAACACCGCGTACGTCAACGCGGGCCAGTCCCCGTTCTACACGCCCGCCGAAATCGCCGGCTTCGGGCAGGGGACGGATTGGCAAGGCGCGATTTTCCGGACCGCGCCGATGCGCAGCTACGATCTTTCGATGTCGGGCGGCGACGCCAACACCAAGTACTATGTCTCGGGCGGACTGCTGCAGAACGACGGCGTAGTCATCGGCTCCGACTTGAGCCGCGGGTCCTTCCGCCTCAACCTCGATCGCAACATCAGCAGCAAGTTCCGCGTCGGCAACCGCCTCAGCTTGAGCCGCTCGCACGCGCACGTCCTCCCCAACGGCGGCGCGGCGTCGGTGATGCTGGATGCCCTCACGGCTCCTCCCACGCTCCCCGTGACCGTGACGGGCGGCGAGTACTTCACCGGTGTCAACCCCCTCACCGGGCGACCGTTCCCGAACCCCGTCGCCACGGCGAATGTGATCACCAACGAAGAGCGCGACAACCGCGTGATCGGGAACGTCTTCGCCGAGTACGACATCCGGCCGGGGGTCACGTTCCGGAGCACTGTGGGGGCGGACTTCTTGAACTCGGTTCAGGACTACTACTCACCCTCGACGGTCCTGCCAGGGCTCAACAGCGGCGGCGAGGGGAGCCGCGGCGAGTCCGAGACCTTCAGCTGGAGCTTCGAGAACACGCTCCAGTACCAGCATCGCTTTGGGGAGCTGCACACCCTCGACGTGGTGGGTGGCACGAGCATGCAGCGCTCATCCACCGCCCAGATCGCGGGGTCGGCGATCACGTTCTCGACCGACGCGCTCGGGGTCAACGGTCTCAACGCGGCGCAGACGTTCCGCAGCGTGTCCACGCCGGCGCCACATTGGTCGCTCCTCTCCTATTTCTCGCGGGTACGCTGGGGCATCGCGGACAAGTACCTGGTGACCGTATCGGCGCGAGTGGACGGCTCCTCCAGGTTCGGCGCCGGGCACCGCTATGGGTTCTTCCCGTCAGCGGCGTTGGCGTGGCGCGCCTCGGACGAGGCGTTCGTCAAGCGGCTCGGCCTATTCAACGATCTCAAGCTGCGCGCCAGCTACGGCCGGACCGGGAACCAGGACATCGGGAACTACAGCTCTCTCGCCTTGCTCGCCAACACTGTGAACGTGTTCGGCGGGGTGCGGGGAATCGGCTTCGCGCCGTACACACTCGCCAACCCGAACCTCAAGTGGGAAACGACCGACGGGATCGATCTCGGCGTCGACGCCACGCTGTTCGGCAGCCGCGTGTCCGTCACCGCGGACTATTACTCCAAGAAGACACGCGACATGCTCTATAGCGTGGCCGTTCCCGCGACTACCGGATTCGGCACGTCGCTTCAGAACATCGGCAGCCTCCGGAATCGCGGCTTCGAGCTTAGCGTCAGCACGACCAATCTCACGGGTGCGCTGGGCTGGGAGTCCACGCTCAACCTCGCGTGGAACCGCAACAAGGTGCTCGACCTCGGGGGAGACACACTG
>DASQAM010000312.1:0-1547 GCA_035635735.1 Gemmatimonadales bacterium
GCAGCGCTTACCTGCAGGTATTCGTGAGACCACGGGTATCTCTGGAGGTTGGGGGCGGGAGCTCGCTCAGTGAGCCCTACCAGGGGCTCCCCCGCGCTGGGTTCATCACATTCGGCGTGCGATTCCACCGCTCCCCCCGCCCCCCGCCCCAGACTGCTGCCCCCCAATGGGCCCCCCTCGTGCCGGAACCGCTTGGTGACAGCCTGGTCGTGCGATTCCGGATGCCCGACGCCCGCTCGGTGGCCATCGCGGGCGACTGGAACGCGTGGCAGCCGGTGCGGTTGCAACCCTTGGGCGACGACGTTTGGGAAGGCACGTTGGTGCTCCGACGTGGATTGTACCACTTCAACCTGCAAGTCGACGGATCGGACTGGGTCGTGCCCAACGGGGTGGCGACGGTTCCGGATGGGCTGGGTGGGATGGTGGCCGTGCTGGTCGTGCCATAAGGCGAGACGCGTAGACGCACAGACGCGCAGAGTTGCTTGACGGCGGTTGCGTCGGCCCCTACTGTCGGGGCGGCGTGCTGGTAATCTGTCTCCCTCCCCGAGGTCACTATGGGCAAGATCAATTGGGGTCGCGTGGTGCTGGGCGGGCTGCTGGCAGGGCTGGCGCTGAACATCGTCGATTTCCTCACCTACGGCGTATGGCTGAAGGCGGACATGGCCGCCGCGATGACGGCGCTTGGCAAATCGCCGGCGGCGATGGACAGCGCGATTCCCCTCTGGGTGGCGCTGGATTTCGTGTCCGGGATCGGCCTCTTGTGGGTGTACGCGGCGATTCGGCCGCGGTTCGGGGCGGGCGTGAAGACGGCGGTGATCGCGGGACTCGCGGTCTGGTTCTTTGTCGGCCTGCTGCACGCGATCGGCGAATCGCCCATGGGGTTCATGCCGCAGCGCCTCATGACGATCGGCACGTGCGTGGCGCTGGTGTCGATTCCGGTGGCGACCGTGGTGGGGGCGTACGTCTATAAGGAAGTCTAGGAGCTAGAGGCTAGCAGGAGGAAAAAAGGGAGGGGCGCGGCGATGCTGCGCCCCTCCCTTTTTCCTTCGCCGCCGCTAGGGAGTGAGCGGCGTGCAGGTGATGATGTCACCGATGGTAGTGGACGGCAGGTTGCGGGCGTCGCACTCCGGCGCCGGCACGGGCATCACCTCGGGTACCTTCCCCCCGGCCACCGCCGGCTGAATGGTGGCGAGCAGGCCGAAACGTCGGGCATCGATCCAGCGCGTGCCCTGCTCCCACAAGAGGGAATACCGCCGCTCGTAGAGGAGCGCGGTGATGAACGCCGTGTCGCTCGAGGCGGCCGTGACCGTCGTCGGAGGGAGCAAGCCGGAGTTCTGACGCACCAGATTGAGGTCCGAAATGGCCTGTAGCTTGGCGCCCGTGAACCACTCCGCCTCCGCCCGCAGCAGGAGCAGCTCCTCGTCTTTGATGATCGGAATCGGGTGGCCGGCGTCCGCCGCGCCGTTGGAGAAGTAGATCGTGAACTTTAGGGTGCCCGAAATCGAGATGCCCCCGAGTGTCTGGGGAGCACCCTCCTTCGGAGCGAT
>DASQAM010000313.1:0-1789 GCA_035635735.1 Gemmatimonadales bacterium
GCTCCGCGGCGGCCCGATTGCGAGCCGCCTTGAGGCGCTCGACGCGCGCCTCGACCGCCGGATCACGCGCCTGGCGTGGGGCGCGCTCCACGCGGGGGAGCTCGCTCTCCGCCAGCGCGAGTGCGCGCTGCACGCCATCGAGCAGCGCGGGTCCGTGACGTGCGGCCAGGCTGGCCGGCAGCGCGGCGATCCCCCTCAGCTCGGCGGGCGCGCGTGGCAGGGCCCTGGTCACGGCGAGGAGCGCGTCGTTTCCGATGATGCGGAACGTGGCCCGATCCTGCTCCGCGGCCACGCCCTCACGCCACCGGTACAGCTCCCGGAGCGCCGCGAGCTGTCGCGGCGTGAGCGCCTTCGCCCCTTTCACCCGCAGAAACGCATCCGGCCCCGCTCCGTCGGCCGCCCCAGTCCACCGCAGGTCCTCCAGCCGCGCGAATTCTTCCTCCGCCCACGCGAGTCGACCGAGCGCGGTGAGCCTAGCGCGCAGCTGCTCGCGCAGCGCCGGCAAGTGCGCCGTATCCGCCGCGGCGTAGGCGAGCATCGCAGGGGAGAGGGGGCGGCGGGACCAGTCCGCCTTCTGGTGCTCCTTGGCGAGCTTCACGCCGGCGTACTTTTCCAACAGTGCCGCGAGGCCAACCGCCGGCTCACCCGCCAGCTGGGCGGCGATACGCGTGTCGAACAGCCGCCGCGCCCGGAATCCGTAGTCACGATCGAGAATCCGCAGGTCGTAGTCCGCGTCGTGGAAGATCTTCTCGACCTTCGCGTCGGCGAGCAGCCGCCCTACCGGTGAGAGGTCTGCCACCGCCAGGGGGTCGATGATCTCGGTTCGTGAAGGGCTCGACAGCTGAATGAGGAAGATGCGGTCGTGATAGCGGTGGAAGCTCGCCGCCTCGGTATCGACGGCAACGAGCGGCTCCCGCGACAGGGCTGCAATCGCTTCGGCCAGCGCCTCGGGTGTGCGGATGTAGCTCACTCTTGCTTGCTGAGGGTGTCGAGGCCGGCGGCGATCTCCTCGAGCGCCTTCGCGAGGGTCTTGTAGAATTCAGCATCCGGTGACTGGGGCGCCCCGCCGAGCGGATCGCCGGCGCATTTGCGGGCGGCGCGCGCGGCGTGGCGGATGTAGTCGGTGGCAACCTGCATCGGGGTCCTCGGGATCGGGGTGGTGGTGTCGGATCCAGCGCAGCTGATTGAAAAGATACGCGCGACCCTCGCGCCTTGTAGGCTGGGCGACTGGCCCACGCCGCTCGAGCGCGCTGCCGCGCTCGGGGGCGCCGTCGGCATCGCCGAGCTCACCGTCAAGCGGGAGGACCGCTCATCGGCGCGCTATGGCGGAAACAAGGTGCGCGCGCTCGAATTCCTGCTCGCGGGCGCGCGCCCCGGCACGGTCTTCGTCACCCTGGGCGGCACCGGCTCGACCCACTGTCTCGCGACCGCCGTTCACGCGGCTGCGGCGGGCGGCCGCGCCGTGCTGGCGCAATTCCCACAGCCCGACACAGCCGCGAGCCGTGCCGTGGCCTCCGCCTGCCAGGCCCGCGCGGCGCTCGTCGTGCGCGCCCGGGCGAGGGCATCGTTCCCGCTCGCGGTGCTTGACGCGTGGCGTCGCGCGGGGGCGCTCGGCCCGCGTCGCTGGATTCCCGGCGGGGGAGCGCATCCCCGCGCCGTGGTGGGCCATCTGCTCGCGGGATTGGAGCTCGCCTCGCAGCTCGCCTCCCCGCCGGACGCGATCGTCCTCCCACTCGGCACCGGCGGAACTGCGGCGGGCCTCGCCCTCGCCGTCAGCGCACTCGGCTGG
>DASQAM010000314.1:0-10548 GCA_035635735.1 Gemmatimonadales bacterium
TGCGGACGGATGGCGGCGTTGGGTCACAACAAGTACAAGCGTTTGGCACGCCCCCAGCTCCGCACCAAACCGAATGGCACGTCGGTGTCTCTCTCTCGCGCGGCTGGGGCGCGAACAACGAGGTCGCGCTCGTAGGGTCGATCACGAATAGTGCGGCTGCGGCTACCGCCGGGGTTGTGACCGGAAGTTTCCGCTACCGCACACTGGGGCTGCGCTTCCGGCAGGGGCTCTAGCCCCCCTCGTTAACCTCCAGCCGCTCGGCCGCGCCCAGGCCCAGCGTACGCAGCAACCGGACGGCCTGAGCCTGCTCCCGCGGCGGCAGCGCCGTGACGGCGCGTCGCATGGCGTGCGCGTGCGGCGGGAAGATGCGTTGGATGAGGCGCCGGCCAGCGGGGGTGAGCCTCAGCAGGACGACGCGACGGTCGGTCCCGCTGTGACGTCGCCGCACCAGCCCTCGCTTCACGAGCTTGTCCACGACGTAGGTGGTGCTCGACGACTCGACCAGGATGCGTCGCTGAACCTCGCACACCGGCAGCTCCCCCTTGTGGTACAGCACTTCCAACACACCGAACTCCGTCGTCCCCAGCCCGAAGCCGGCGATACTCGCCCGGGAATGGCGCTCGACGGCGTCGAACGCCCGGGCCAGGACAACCCATAGCTGCAACGGCACATCCGCACGACTGGACGATGGTTTCATGACACCCTGGGAACCTCCACGCGAAGAACATCGTTCCGAGGTTGTTCGATGTCAAGTATCTCGATTTCGAGACATCTTGTGGAGGTGTACAATGTTCGATCTTGGAGTGCTGGCGCTGCGACTGGTCCTCGGAGCGGTCTTCCTGGGCCACGGGGCGCAGAAGGCGTTCGGGGCGTTCGGCGGGCCGGGCTTCGCCGGGGCCACCGGCTTCGTCGGCAGCCTGGGGTTCCGCCCGGCCCGCGTGTGGACCGCGCTGGCGGTGGGCGGTGAGCTGGCCGCAGGATTCCTGCTCCTGCTCGGGTTGCTGACGCCGTTGGCGGGCCTGTTGGTCGTGGCCACGATGGCCGTGGCGATCGCCAAGGTTCACGGGCCGAAGGGGTTCTTCGTCCAAAACGGAGGATACGAGTACAACCTGGTGCTCATCGTCGCCGCGCTCGCGGTGGCCGCTATGGGCCCGGGCCGGTATTCGCTGGACTACCTGCTCGGCCTCGCGCGGTAAGACGCAGCGGCCTCGTTAGATTCTCTGCGTCGCTCGCCGGGCAGGGGATCTGGACAGGCTCACTCCGAAGCTCGTCACCACGCTCGCGGGTTACACCCGCGAGCAGTTTCTGTCCGATTTGGGCGCGGGGATCATCGTCGGGATCGTGGCGCTCCCGCTCGCCATCGCCTTCGCGATTGCGAGCGGGGTCAGCCCCGAGCGCGGGCTGTTCACCGCGATCATCGCCGGATTTCTGATTTCCGCCCTGGGCGGCTCGCGCGTACAGATCGGCGGGCCGACGGGCGCGTTCGTCGTCATCGTCTACGCGATCGTGCAGCGCCATGGGGTGGAGGGGCTCGCCATGGCGACCCTGATGGCGGGTGTGATCCTCGTGGGCTTCGGGCTCGCGCGGCTGGGCGGCGCGATCAAGTTCATTCCCTATCCCGTCACTATCGGGTTCACGAGCGGGATCGCCCTGATCATTTTCTCGGGGGAGGTCAAGGACTTCCTCGGGCTCGAGGGCCCCGTACCCGCGGAGTTCCTGCCGCGTTGGCGAACCGTCGCCGCCCATTTCGGGTCGCTGAACCCGTGGGCCGTGGCGGTAGCGCTCGTCACGCTGGCCATCATCGTCAACTGGCCCCGGCTCAACCGCCGCATCCCCAGTCCATTCGTGGCGCTCATCGTGACGACCGCGGCGGTGCAGCTGCTCCACCTGCCGGTGGACACCATCGGCAGCCGCTTCGGCGTAATCAACGCGGCGCTGCCGGCACCGTCCCTCCCCGCGGTCTCGTTCCACCAGATGCCCGGGTTGATGGGCGCGGCGTTCACGATCGCGCTGCTGGGCGCCGTGGAGTCGCTCCTCTCCGCGGTGGTGGCGGACGGCATGATCGGGGGCCGCCACCGCTCGAACATGGAGCTCGTGGCACAGGGGATCGCGAACATCGCCTCGCCCCTGTTCGGCGGGATCCCGGCCACGGGCGCCATTGCCCGGACGGCGACCAACGTCCGGAACGGCGGCCGGACGCCCGTCGCCGGGATCATCCATGCGGCCACGCTGCTCCTCATCACCCTGTTCTTCGGCCGCTGGGCGGGGCTGATTCCGATGGCGACACTGGCGGGGATCTTGGTGGTCGTGGCCTACAGCATGAGCGAGTGGCGCACGTTCTTGGCCGAGTTCCGGGCGCCCAAGAGCGACGTGGCCGTGCTGCTCACCACGTTTCTCCTGACGGTGCTGTGGGACCTGACGGTCGCGATCGAGGTTGGGATGGTGCTCGCGGCGTTCCTGTTCATGCGCCGCATGGCGGAGGTCACGAACATCAGTGTCCTCACGCACGAACTGCAGGATCCGAAAGACGATTTCGAGAACGATCCCAACGCGGTGCGGCGCCGGGTCGTGCCGCCGGGGGTGGAGGTGTACGAGATCACGGGGCCGTTCTTCTTCGGTGCGGCGGAGACGTTCAAGGAGCGGTTGGGGCGCATCGCCGTGCGGCCCAAGGTGCTGATCTTGCGGATGCGGCACGTCCCGGCGATCGACTCGACCGGTCTGCACGCGCTGCGGGACCTGGTGCGGCGCAGCCGCCATGACGGCTCGCTGGTGATTCTCTCCGACGTGCACGCCCAGCCGGTGGTCGCGCTCGAGCGCTCGGGGCTCTACGACGAGCTGGGGGAGCAGAACGTCCACGGCAACATCGACGACGCGCTGAACCGGGCGCGGGAGCACCTAGGGCTTCCGGCCTCGCCCGCGCCCGCGTTTGCGACGCCGACCGTGGCGCGAGAGAAGTAGGCGCCGCCCCTTCTAGATCTTCCTGCGGGTTACCTTCCACTCGCCCGTCTGGCTTTCGACGCCACGGCCGGCCCGGGTTGTGTAAGTCCCTTCAATCACGTCCCCTCGCAACTGGCCTTCGAACGCGGTGAAGAGCTGTACGCCGGTCTCGGGGTCGGCGTACGGGGCGAGCGTGCCGGTCACGCGCCCTTCGGCCACCCGCACGAAGTTGATCGTCAGCACGGCCGGGCGAGGGGCTGCGGCCCCGCTGGGCGCTGCGGCGTTGTTCCAGGCCTCAAGTGGGCGGCCCAAGCCGCGGGGGATCATAATGACGTCGCCAAACGCCGAATCCCCGGTCGCGGTGAGGGTGAAGGAAATGCTGCCGCTCCGTCCGGTCGCCGCACTGGAATAGGAGCCGTCCCACTGGCCTTCCAGCGCTGCCACGTCGCGCGCTGCGCCCACCAGGGGAACGGGGGTCTGGCGCGGCGCAGTGCAGGCCAGCAGCAACGCGCCGAGCGCCGCGACTGGAAATGAGCGATGAGAGTGCATGGGCGAAATCTCGCTGCGAAAGCGCCCTGGCGGAACGGTGGGTCATGTGGTGAGCGTTCGGGGGAGGAGGGCCGCGGATGCCACCGCCGATCATCGCTGAAGGTACGGGCTACGTCTTGTTTGCCTACGACGTCGCGCACGCGTTCGACCTCGCGGCGGCGGAGCGGCGCTTGGCGAGCGCCACGCAGCGCCAGACCGTCAAGCAGAAGCGGCGGGCCCCGGCGTTCTTCGAGTACGATCCCGCTCCCCTGCGCGTGACCGAGCCGGCGGAGTCGCTGGCCGTCGGCGGGCACGTCACCGCACCCTACGTCGAGTTCGTGCTCTACGATTTCGGCGCGGTGTCGGTGAGCTATGCCATCCCGCTTCAGGGCCCGCTCACGGGGCTGCCGGCGCTCAGCGCGATGCTGTACGGCAACGAGCAGCTCCAGGCAGACTCCCGCCGCCGCGTGCAGCAGCTGATCGATGCGCTCGGCGATGCCGCGATTCGATCCCGGCTCGCCGATTTCGTCGAAGATTACGTACTGTTCCAGATCGAGGCGTTCACCGAGCCGCTCGAGGCGTCCATGCTGTGGACCGAGCACGCGCAGACGGTGGCCCAGGTGCTGCGCGCCGAGTCACGTCCCCTGTCCCAGCAGGAGGCGAGCGACGCCCTCGCGTCGCGCCTCTCGTTCGGGCCGAACGACGCGACGCTGATCGACACCGACGTGACCCTGTTGTTCGACCCGGAGGGGGAGGATGTGCGGGCGGTGATCGAATTCGCGAACACCCAGCTGCTCGAGATGCGGTACCTAGACGCGCAGCTCGATGAAGCGCTCGAGCGGGCCTACGACTTGCTCGGCCGCTCCCCCGGGCTACGTCGATTCCTGCCCAGCCCCTACGGGGTTCCGCTCCAGCGCCTCGGGCGGCTGCAGCTCGACGCGGCAGTCCTGTTCGAGCAGGTGACGAACGCCCTGAAGCTGATCGGCGAGCAGTATCTCACCCGCGTGTACGGTCACGTGTCGCGTCGCTTCCACCTGGCGGAGTGGGACGTGAGCATCACGCGCAAGCTGCAGACGCTCGACGGCATCTACGGAAAACTGGCGGACCGGGCGGCGACGCAGCGCATGGAGCTGCTCGAGTGGATCATCATCGTGCTGATCGCCGTGTCGATCGTCCTGCCGTTCTTCACCGGGCTCGTCGGGAAGTGACCTAGTAGGGCTTCTCCTGGAGGCGCTGATCGCGCGGCAGAATCATGGCCCGCACCACCGCGGTGGCGTCTACGGCCATGAGCAGTCCCTCTTGCGGCAACGCCTGCACACCGATCACGATGCCCGCGGGGGGATTCCGCTGCGGGAAGAAGTCGGGCGCCGCCTCCCGAATGACGTCGATGTTCTTGGGGGAATAATTCACCACGTAGATCGTGAGCTTGGCGACGTCCGCCGGCGTCGCGCCGCCGATCCGTAACACCGTCGCCAGGTTGGCGAACGCCTGGGCGGCCTGGGCGCGCAGGTCGCCGGGACCGACCAGCCGGCCGGTGCTGTCGAGGGCGACCTCACCCGACACGTACAGGGTCGACCCGATGCGCACGGCGTGCGTGAAGCCCGGCAGCGCCGCCAGCGTCCCGGGATTGATGTAGCGCGTGGAAACGGGATCGGGCACCTGGCGCACGTTCCCCGGGGTCGGAGCGACGCAGGCGGCGAACAGTGGGATGGCAAAGAGACTGGGCAAAGCGATGCGCATGCGATGCTCCTCACGAGGTCGGTAGACCGGACGTCACGCCACTCTGTATACGCCGTCCATCGGCCGGAGTTCAAGGGGCAAGCGAATCACCGCGCTCGAGCAGCGCCGCGAAGTCGCGCAGCTCCGCGAGCCCGAGATCGGACGCGACCCAGTAGCTGTAGGCGGGCGTCGTCCAGTGCAGCAAATGGTAGCCCTGCCGAGTGGTCGCGGGGCGCCCTCCCGTGGGGCCGCCCGCGGTGGGCCACAGGAAGACGTTGATCAAGTGCTGCCGCCGCCCATACACCAGAGCCGCGACCGGCCGGCCGCCCACGTATTCGAGCCTTCCCCCGACGAGCGGGAAGCCGCGACCGGCGAAGTCGTACACGGGTGGCGAGAAGTCGAGCTTGCCGTTGAACCACGGCTTTACCGTGTGCTGGTCGGACGACTGCACATCGATGAGATGACCGGGCATGAGCGAGCGCACGTGGCTGCCGAGCACCTGATCGGCGAGCGCATCGCCCGTGGCGCGGCGCAACGCCACCTGCCAGCTCCCGACCGCGACGACTGCGAGCGATGCGGCCACGGCGAGCCCGGGCCAGTAGGAGCGGCGCCGTGCAGTCCGGTTCACGTCCGCCCGCAGCGCGGTGCGCACGCGGGCCCGGAGGGTGTCGGGCGCCGGGAAGCGGAGCACGTGCTCGCGCACCGCGGCACTCAACGCGCGGCGCCGCCGCTCCAAACGGGAGCAGTCCGGGCAAGTGCGGAGGTGCGCCTCGAGCTCGGCCGCGTCGGGCGCGGCGAGCTCGCCATCCAGGTAGGCGTCGAGCTGGGCTTCGAAAGCGGGATGCGTCACGTCAGCAGTCCTCCGTTTGCGCGCACAGCACCTCTTCGAGCCGCCGGCGGGCGCGCGACAGCCGCGACATGACCGTGCCTACAGGCACGCCCGCCACGTCCGCGATCTCCTTGTAGGACAGCCCCTCCAGCTCTCGCAGCACGATCACCTCACGGAACTCTGGCGGCAGCTCATCAATCGCGCGATGCAGCGCGACGCGCTCGCCCTGCGCTACCACGGCTGCTTCCGGATCCTCGCCCGTCACTGCCTCGCTGTGCTGCTCCTCATCGAACGCGGTCGTGAGCGTGTCACCATGATGCCGGCGCTGCCAGGTGTACGCCGTGTTGCGAACGATCGCGAGCAGCCAAGCCCGCCCCTCACCGATTCCGGCACCGCGGAAGCTCCCGAAATGCCGGAACGCACGCAGGGAGGCGTCCTGCACGACGTCCTGTGCGTCGTGATCGCTCCGCGTGAGATAGCGCGCCAAGGTGTACGCGGCGTCCAGATGCGGCAGCACGACGGCTTCGAATCGCTCGAGCTCGCTCGACTCCAACCGGTCCTCGGGGTGTGCGGTACGCCATCGAGTGAGGACTCTGCGAGCGGCGGGTTTATTCCCGAAGGAATAAGCGCCGGGCGCATGGGGTCTCCACCGTCGAGGGAAACTGTTGTCAGACACTCGCAGGAGGAAGATCGCCATGACAAACACGCACGCTGTTCCGTCCCGCAACGTCGCCCTGGTCTTGCTGGCCTGGGTCGCACTTGCAACGACCGCCGCGCACCGAGCCCCGGGCACCCCCGCGGCGGTGACCGCCAAGCTCTCCGAGTGGAAGGTGGAGCTGTCCGAGGGCACGATCGCGGCAGGGCCCGTCTCGTTCACCGTCACCAACGCGGGGAGCATCCCACACGCTTTCGAGGTCGAAGGGCAAGGCATCGAGCGGGAGACGGAGCTCATCCAGCCCGGGTCGACGGCCACTCTAACGCTCACCCTCAAGCCCGGGACGTACGAGGTGTACTGCCCCGTCGGCGAGGACTCACACAAGAAGCTCGGCATGGAGACTCATCTCAAGGTTGTCGCCTCAGGGTATGACGCATCCGCGACGAGTGAGTCGCACGAGCAGGCGGAACGGTTGCAGGCGATCCGGGTGACGGGCGGTGGGCCTGTGATCCAGATCCTGCCCGGGCCGTTCCCCTTCCCGGACAGCGCCGCCCCGATCCTCAAGGCCTTCGGCGACGAGCGCGAAGGACTCGAGTCGCAGGTGAAGAACGGGCCGTACTCCAACAACGTGACGCCGATCTCCGGGACGTTCGCCTTCACTGCGTGGGACAAAGGCGCTACACGCGATTCCGTGGACGGCACGGCGGAATTCGTCACCCAAGACGGCGCACGCTGGAAACTGGTGATGGACCGCGTGCAGACGAAGGACGTGCCTCACCACCCGCGGTTCGGCGGCGTGATCATGGGCCTGTACTACCACGGCGTGACCCAGGTGCACACGCCGCTCGTGCCCACGATCAACAGTGCCGTGGCGCTGTGGGCGTTCGCGCACCTCTACAAGAATGACGCCCTGGTCACCGACAACGCGATGGTGCACGTGATGCTGCTGTCACGCACGCGACGCGACGGCGACTTCGCGCTCGCGTGCTGGAATTGCTCCAAAAACAAGATCGAAGAGCTGCAGCTGCAGATCCTGCCGGGACCGGGCGAGCCGAAGTTCGACGCGCCGGGCGGCTTCTTGTTCGTCAACTGGGAAAAGTCCAGCTCCCGCAAGCCGGCGAGCTGAGGAGGATTCAAATGCGCATACACACTGCGGTAATCGGGATGCTTGCCCTCGCGTCGTTGGCAGGGTGCGGCGGTTACGGGGGCACGGGTGCGTACGGCGGCGGTGGGGGCGGATACGGCGGCGGTGGGGGCGGTCCGGTCGGCTCGGTGACCGCCGGCCCCGGCATCCAATTCGTGAGTGGCCACAACGGGAGCACGAATGCGGCTGTCGATACCATCCCGATCGGTGGCACCGTCACCTGGACCTGGACCGGATCTCTGCCACACAGCGTCCAGTCCGTCGGCTCGCAGAGCTTCGCGAGCAGCAGCACCATGACCGGGAGCGGGACGTACGCCGTCACGTTCAACGCTCCAGGTACGTACCAGTACGACTGCGCCGTCCACGGCCAGCTGATGACCGGCACGATCGTCGTGCGGTAATGATCTCGATGATGCCTGACGCGCTGCTCTCGCATCCCGACCTTTCAAGGAGGACCATGAAATGCTGGCGTCGACGACAGTATCACAGCTCCTCGCGGGATGGGCGCGCCTCTACGGCCACACGCCCGTGAGCGCCACGGTGACCTACGTCCATCTTGTCGGTATCCTGGTGGGGGGTGGCGTAGCGGTCGCCGCGGACCGAGCCTCCCTACGCCTCTCCCCCGAGACTCTGCCCGACTGGCGCACGGAGCTCGATCGCCTTGCCGCCGTTCACCGCTGGGTGGTGGGCGGCCTCGCCCTCATTTTCGCGAGCGGCCTGCTCATGGCGCTGGCCCAAGTCGCCAACTTCGGGACCTCGGTCGTCTTCTGGACCAAGATGGGGCTCGTCGCCCTGTTGATCGGCAACGGCTACGCGCGGCTACGTACCGAGATTGCCCTACGCCAGGGCTCGCTAGCCGCCTGGGGTTGGTTCCGCTGGACGTCGACCGCGAGCCTCGCGCTGTGGTTCCTCGTCCTGCTCGCCGGAACCCTGCTTCACTCAACCAGCTGATGGGTCAGAACCGATCGTGGCATCAGAACATGAACCCGATCCGGACGTAGATCGCCGTGCGCTCGGGACTCCGGGCCGCGGCGATCGACAGCGTGTTGGCGCGGCGGTGCTGCCAGGCGAGCCAGAGCCCGCCCCCCGCGGCGGCGTGCCAGCGGTCTGACGACTCCCCCGGGCTCGACACTCGCCCCGCGTCCGCCAGCCCGAAGATCCCGACGTCGCCGAACGGCAACCGGCCCGCGAGGAGCCGCAGCTCAACGTTCCCATAGGCGCCGCGCCGTCCAGCGAACCGCTGCTCGGCGTACCCGCGGACCGTCGTCCCACCGCCCATGTAGACCAGCTCCTGGAACGGGACGGTGCCGGTCACCGCGGCGCCGCCTGCCCGAAGCGCGAGCGTGGCGGATGGCGGGTCGCCTGCCGAGACGTAGGTCGACGCCTCCGCCGAGACACTGCCGAACGGGTGGACGGCGTCCCAGACGGCGGGATACCCTTGCCCGATGATACTCAAGTGCACGCCGCGGGCCGGTGCGGCCGTGTGGTCACGTGTGTCGAGCTCGAGCCCGGCGCGTACCCCGACCTGGCCGAAGTCACCAGCGCCGTAGTACGGACCCGTCGTGGCGAGCACCGTGCCCGGATCGCTTGGGGTATGGGCGTATTTGAGCAACGGCCCTACGGTGAACCGAAGTCGCGAGGTGACCGGTATCGCCAGGCGCGGGGCGACGAGCAGCTGCGTCTGCCGGACTCGGTACACGCTGTCCGGCTGGGAGCCGATGGTCGTGTTGCCGACACCGTAGAACCGAGTGAACTCGAGACCCGACGCGCGCAGCTCGACATACAGGATTGTCGGGAGCAGCGGCCGCCGGAACTCACCGGCCACGTCGACGCGGTATGTGTTGGCGCCGGTCGCGTACGCCGCTTCCGCGAGGAGCTGCGTGCTGGGAGGCAGCGCGCGAAATCCGTACCGCGTGTGCACGACCCCCACACCGAGGAGCAATCCGATGTCGGGGGAGTAGCTGGCCCCGAACAGGGGAACCGTCTGCGGCCGCCACGCGTCGGGGCCGCCCTGCGCGGCCACATCGCCCACGACGAGGGCCATGGCTACGATCAGGTGCAGTCGCCGGGTCAACCGAGCCATGAGCGGGAACATCCCGCCAGCGCGTCGCGGGAGCAAGGCTTGGCGAATACTATTCAGTTCATGAAGAAAGATCTTTTCGCCGTGCTCGTCGCCGGCACGCTGCTTCTCGTGGCGTCTCTGGCGCTGGCGCACGACCTGTTCCTCAAGCTCGACACCTACTTCCTCGAGCCGCACACCCGGGTACGCGTCACCGTCCTGAACGGCACATTCGCCAAGAGCGAGGGATTCGTGGCGCCGGACCGGGTGGCGGACATCAGCGTGGTCGCCCCGGGTGGGCGGACACGGCTCCGGGCGGCGACGGCCTGGAGCCGCGGACCGGATAGCACGAGCCTGCTCAGTCTTCCACTCGGTGCCCCCGGCACCTACGTAGTCGGCGTCTCGACCAAGACGCGCGAGATCGAGCTCGGAGCCGAGGATTTCAACGCCTACCTCGAGGAGGACGGGATCGCCGACGTACTGGAAGCACGGCGGCGTGACAACGAGCTGGGCAAAGGCGCGCGGGAACGGTATTCCAAGTACGTCAAGGCGGTCTTCCAGGTCGGGAGGGATCGGAGCGATGGCTTCAACGTGACCCTCGGGTATCCGGCGGAGATCGTGCCGCTCGACAACCCATACGGGATGGACCGTGGTGCGGCGCTCCGCGTCCGCTGTCT
>DASQAM010000315.1:0-4545 GCA_035635735.1 Gemmatimonadales bacterium
TCGATGGCGTGCAGCGCGCACTCGCGCTGGCGGAGAGCGAGCTCCCCCGCGTGGAGCGCGCCCCACGCCAGGCGCGTGATCCGGCGGTCGAGGCGCGCGTCGAGCGCCTCAAGGCGGCTCGCAATCGGGCCGCCGCGGAGCTGGCGCTCGATCCCGGCGTGCTGTGCGGGCGCTCGATCCTCGAAGCGGTCGCCCGCGCCCAGCCGCCACCAAACGATCGCGCCGGGCTCGCCCGTATCGGGGAGCTCCGGCGCTGGCAAATCGAGGCGTTCGGGGACACGCTGCTCGAGACCTTGGAGCAGCCCTAGAGTCCCATCAGCGCCCGCACTTTGGGGTCCATCCGCTCGGGCGTCCAGTACGGCTCCCAGACGATCTCGATATCGACGTCCTTCACGCCCTCGAGCCCGCGCAGCACGCGGTAGGCGTCGTTCGTGATCATCGGACCGGCCGGGCAGCCCGGGGACGTGAGCGTCATCTTCACGCGCACCTCGCCTTCAGCAATCTCGACGTCGTAGACGAGGCCGAGGTCGATGATGTTCATGTCGAGCTCCGGATCCTTGACCTGCCGGAGCGCGTTACGCGCCGCCTCCGCGTTGATCGCCACCGGTGCCGTCATCAGCGACTCCTCTCCGTCATCCTGTTTCCGAACCTAGTCGACCGCGTAGCCGCGCACCAGGCAGCGCCGTCGCCGCGCGATCCAACCGTACAGCCGCCGTGCCACGAGCGGTACGCCGGGGATACGGAATCCCCACGCCAACCACTGCTTCCCCGGCAGCCGCCGTAGGAGCTCCGGGACAGCGTCCGCGCCGGCCAGCACCCGGCTGTCGGGAGGGGGAAGCACGAGATGCATCGCGGCTGCAAGGGCTGGAAGCGGGATACCGAACGCCGCCACGCGGGCCTGATCCTGAAACGAGACCAGCGCGATGCGCTGTTCCCGGTCCCAGCGCCGGAGCAGGTCGACTGATCGCCGGCAGAAACCGCACTCGCCGTCGTAAATGAGCGTCGGGCGAGGCCCGTCAGCGCGCATCGGACGCCCGCGCGGCCGCATCGGCGACGCCACCGCGCACCTGCTTCAAGACCGTAAACGGGCGGCGGGCGCGCGGCACGTACGCGCGGTTGGTGAGCAGCACCACGAACAGATCGCGATCGGGGTCGACCCACAGCGAAGTCCCCGTCCAGCCGGTATGGCCGTAGCTCCGCGCCCCGAACAGGGTGCCCGCGCTCGAGACGCTCTCGCCGGTCGGCACCGCCTGCCATCCGAGCGCCCGTGCTTCGGTCGTGGGTCCGAAGGCGACCGCCTTGGACGTGAACAGGCGGATCGTTTGGTCGCGCAGCAGGCGGCGGCCGTCGGGACCCGTCCCGCCCCGCAGCACGAACTGAGCGAATCGCGCGATGTCGGCCGCGGTGGAAAACAACCCCGCGTTGCCCGACACCCCACGCAGCTTGAACGCGCTGCCGTCGTGGACCGTCCCGGCGACGGGATGCCCGCGCCACACCCCGGTGGGTGCGATGCGAGCGCGCAGGCGTGAGGGGGGCCGAAACATCGTTTGGTGAAGGCCCAAGGGGACGAAGACCTCCCGCGCAACGAAGACGTCGAGTGGCTCGCTCGCCACGCGCCGAACGACCTCGCCGAGTAGGATCGCATTCAGGTCGCTGTAGATGACACGGGTGCCGGGCGGGACCCGGGGCGTCTCTCGCAGCACGCGCGCCATGAGCGCTGCGCTGTCGCGGATGGCTTTGAGCTCCGGGTCCGGGATGTCGGCGCGGAAGCCGGACGTGTGCGTCAGGAGCTGGCGGATAGTGATCCCCGCCGTCGGCGGTCCTTTGAGCTCAGCGATGTAGGTCGCGACGGGCTCGTCCAGGCGCACCTGCCCCCGCTCCACGAGCAGCATGAGGGAGGTCGTGGTCGCGACGACTTTGGTGAGCGAGGCCAGGTCGTACATCGTGCTGTCTGGATCCACGGCCGCGCTCGACGCCGACCAGGTGAGATGTCCGTAGCCCTTGGCAAACAGAATCGTGTCGCGCCGGCCGACGATCAGCGCCGCGCCGGGGTAGGCACCGCGGCGGATGCCATCCTCGACGAGCGGATCGAAGACCCGGGCACTGAACCCTGCGGGAGAAGGGGCGCCCTGCAGGGCGACGAGCAACAGCCCTACGACCACACGCCCGGGATCCGCCGGCCGCAGGCGACGCAGCCGCCCCCCGCACCGATCCGCTGTTGCCGGATCACATATCCATGGCGCTCGATCAGCAACTCGCCGCAATCGGGGCACCACGTATGCTCCCAGCGTCCGACCCGGCCCGGAAGATTACCCGCATACACGAACTTGAGGCCGGCCGCCGCTCCGATCTCGCACGCCCGCAGCAGCGTTTCCGCCGATGTGTTGTCGGGGTCGGTCATGCGGTAGTCCTTGTGGAACGCCGTGACGTGCCACGGAATTTCGGAGCTCACCGACGCGATATAGTCGGCGGACCGGCGCAGCTGAGCGTCGTCGTCGTTGAACCCCGGGACTACGAGGGTCACGAGCTCGAGCCAGAATCCCCGCTCGTACACCATGCGGATCGCATCGAGCACGTGCTGCAGTACGCCGCCCAGCTCCCGGTAGCGGCGATCTTCCATCGCTTTGAAGTCGATCTTGTAACAGTCGGTCCAGGGGCGGATGTAGTCGAGCACCTCGGGGGTCGCGTTGCCGTTCGAAATGAACGCGGTTTTCAGGCCATGAGCCTTCGCCACCTTGAACACGTCGAGCGCCCACTCGGCGGTGATGAGCGGCTCGTTGTACGACGATCCGACGAGCTTCGCTCCCTGCCGCAGCGCCAGACGAACCAGATCGTCGGGAGTGACGTCTGTCGGGAGCACACCCGCCGTGTCGTCGCGCAGCGCCTGACTGGTGAGCCAGTTCTGGCAGTACCCGCAGTGGAAATCGCATCCCAGCATGCCGAACGTGAGCGTGTCCGACCCCGGGAGCGCATGGAAGAACGGTTTCTTCTCGGTGGGATCGCACTGCAGCGCCGCCACGTAGCCGGCTGGAACGTACAGGGTGCCGTCCTTGTTGAAGCGGACCTTGCAGATCCCCCGGCGTCCGGGCTTGACGAGGCAGCGGTGCCCGCAGGCGAAGCAGCGCACTGCGTGGTCGGAAAGCTTCTCGATGAGCTCCCCCTCGCGGACGCGCGCGTCCAGCGCCTGGGCGAGGCTGGCCGCCCCGCCGTCCGGGGAGGTGGGGGCTTCGTGAGTAAGGAACGAGATGATGCTGCGTTGCGCCATGAGATCCGCCGACCGCCGCCTTTCCTCAATATAGCCGGCCCCCCGGACTCAGGCGCCGACCCGAAGCGCGCCGGGCGCGAGGTCGTAGAGGAGCGAAGCCGTGCGGATGTCGCGGGGTGAGAGGTCACGGACCTTGGGCTGGGCGTACATGATGTCGCCCGGATCCGGCGAGTGGTCGAGGCCGATCAGGTGCCCGATCTCGTGCAGGGCGAGCACGCGGAGGTCGTCGGGCTCGAACGGTTGCCCTTTGGCATCAAAGGTGGCAAGGGTGACGACGCCTCCGGTCAGGTGTCCGTCGTCGTCCCACTGCAGGTCCGTCTGCCCGGAACGCTCCCCTTCGAACTGGATGCGCCATTGGACCCGCACTTCAGCGGAACTGGAGTCAGCATCGAGGTTGAACCGCACGGGCACTCCGGCCTCCTGCCACCGCTGGAAGGCGCTCCGCACGGCGTCGAGGAAGGCCGGCCGGAAGTTGGCGACGGTGGTCGGGGGGAAATACACACGCACCGGCGTCGACACGCGGCTGTCCCAGCGATGCAGGACGGAGTCCGTGCTCGCCGCGACGATCTCGTTCAGGTACGTGCTGCCGGCGCTGGCGCGAATCCGGCGCCGGATCTCAGAGCGCGCGAGGAGCACGATGTAACTGGGGCCGGTGCCGACCGGCGGCATGACGGTTGGCGGAGGGGCGGTCGCGGGTTGAGCAGCCGTGGGCCGGGGGCCCGCCATCGAATCGAGCGCCGGGCCCGACACGCGCACCAGGCTCTCCGCCGACGCGGCCTCGGGCGTCGCGCCGCCCGACACTCCTGCCGGCGGCCGCACGAAGGCATTCCACAGAGCGGCCGAGGCGAGCAGCACTACGAGGGCTGCGACGAGAATCAGCATGCGGCGTTCGAGCATGCGCGCAATATGCGAAACCACGACGTCGCGCCGCTAGCTTTGACCCGCTGGCGTCTCTATGATTGTGGCCTGCTTATGCTTGGCACGTAAGTGTTCGCGTTACCCGCGGCACCCATCATCCGCCGGCGTGGGTGGGTCATCGTGGCTTGGGCGGCCCTCGCGCTGCTGTTCGGGCCGCGGGCCTGCCATGTCCAGCAGGTGCTCGCACTCCGGGGCGGTGGGAGCGAGACGACGGAATCCAGCCGGGCGACCCAGCTTCTGAAGGAGGCGTTTCCGACACCGTTCGCGGACTACGTCGCGATCGTCGTGCACGGCCCGGTTCGCTGGACCAACGCCCGCTTCGAAGCCGTGCTCGACACCCTCAAAGCCGTAGTCGAACGCCG
>DASQAM010000316.1:0-2306 GCA_035635735.1 Gemmatimonadales bacterium
CCAGGGTGAGCGCCGGCAGCACCAGATACGCGAGGCCGCCGGTACCGGACGGCGGGAGCCAGCGCAACGCCACCGCGAACAACAGGATCAGGAGCAGTCCCACCCAGTACACCGGGAATGAGACGCCAAGGTACGACACCACCATGGCGACGCGGTCGACGGCGCCTCCCGGCCGGATCGCAGAGAGCACGCCGAGCGTGATGCCGCACAGCGCGGCGAGCGCCATGGCGGCGAGCGCGAGCTGCACCGTCTTGGGGAAGCGCGCGGCCAGGTCCTGTGCGATCGGGCGCTGCGTGATGTAGGAGTGCCCGAGGTCGCCGTGTATCACGGCCCACACATATCGCCCGAACTGGGTGGGGAGCGGGTCGTCGAGATGCAGCTCGGCCCGCAGGCGCGCGATGGTGGCGGCATCGGCGCGCTCCCCCACCATCGCCGCCACCGGATCACCTGGCGCGACGTTCAACAAAAGGAAGGCGACCACCAGCACGCCGAACAGCGTCGGCAGCGTCATCAGCAGCCGGTGTCCGACGAGGCGCATCACCGCGGCGCGACCCGGGCGTGCGTCCAGCGCTGTCCGTTGAAGATCACCGGCAGGTCCCAACCGAGGAGCTCCGGCCGCCGGGCCCACAGGTCCGTGGGGAACCAGAGGTACAGCCACGGTGCGGCGCGGTACACCCGCTCGTCGATGCGGCGGTACAGGGTGGTGCGCGCGGCGTCGTCGGTGGTGCGACGGGCACGGAGGATCAGCGAGTCGGTGCCCGGGTCCGAGTAAAACGCATAGTTTCCTCCAGGGCCGAAGCTCCCGGAGTAGAACAGAGGATAGAGAAAGTTGTCAGCGTCGGGGTAATCGGCCCACCAGTCGAGAATGACCATGTCGGCCTCACCCTTGCGCGCCGCCTCGCGCTGGCTGGAGGCGTCGCGCTCGACCAGCTCCACCCGCACTCCCACGCCCGCCAGCTGCGCCTGGATGGCCTGCGCCACCCGCGATAGCTCCACGTTCGTCCCGGTGCGCCACAGCCGCACGTCGATCCCGTTCGGGTACCCCGCGCCCGCCATGAGCGCTCGCGCCGCCGCCGTATCGTAGGCGTACCCCCGCCGCGCGGTGTCGCTTC
The DNA here is from genome assembly GCA_035635735.1 of Gemmatimonadales bacterium. Lineage (GTDB taxonomy): Bacteria > Gemmatimonadota > Gemmatimonadetes > Gemmatimonadales > GWC2-71-9 > AG41. The sequence goes on from DASQAM010000316.1 coordinate 1,113, forward strand.
CGGCGAGCCCCGGCGGGATGGCGCCGCGCGCCAGCACGCCGCGACCGCCGTACACGGTGGCGAGGATCTCCGGCACGTTCACCGCGTGATTGATCGCCTGCCGCACGCGGGGGTCGCGCAGCGGCCCGCGCCGGTTGTTCAGCGCCACGTACACTACACGCAGCGCGGGCTTCTCGACCAGCTGGTCCGGCCGCTCCCGACGCCAGCGCGCGGTCTCCCCGAACGGAACCTCGATCACGCTCAGGCGGCTGGCCTCGAACTCCGCGGCGCGCGTGAGCGGTTCCGGGATGATCCGCACCATGAGCGTGTCGCCCGCCGGCGCGCCGCCCCAGTAGCTCGGATTCTGGGCGAACAGCAGGTAGTCGTCGTGCTGCCACGCCACGAAGCGCCACGGCCCGGTGCCCACGGCGCGCTGCGCCAGGTCGCTCGGGGGCGGCGTCGGCACGACGCTCGCCACCGGCATCGCGAGGAACTTGGGAAAGATGGCCAGGGGCTCGGTGAGAGTGAACGCGACACTCGAGTCCCCGAGGACGGTAATGCCGCTCACGTCGGCGGCCCGCCCGGCAGCGTACGCTTCAGCGCCGGCGATGGGGTACAGCGGCCAGGGGCGGCCGCCCTTGGTCGCGGGGGACAAGACCCGCAGCAGGCTCGCGCGCACGGCGGCGGCCGTGAGCGGCGTCCCGTCGTGGAACCTGGTCCCCGGTCGCAGGTGAAACACGTACTTCCGGCCGCTCGCATCGTGGCCCGCCGTCCAGCGATCTGCCAGCCCTGGGAGGAGACGGCCATCCGCGTCGAATTGGGTAAGTCCGTCGTAAGCGAGCGTCACCATCTCACCGGTCGGCACGTCGGTCGAAAGGGCGGGATCGAGGGAGCGTGGGTCGTAGGATTCGTAGTAGGTGAGGCCTCGCTCCCCGGCGCGCGCGCTTTTCCCCCGGCAGGCCGGGGCTCCTGTGAGGGCGGCGAGGACAAGAGCGAGGAGCGCGCGCATGGGGTCAGGTGTCGAAAAGGTTGACAGTGCGGGGGGAGGTAGCCAACATAGGGATGCAGCCCGATTGCGTCAATTGCGCGCGCTCTGTTTGACCCTGCTCGTCGCCGTATTCGCGGCGGCCCCCCTCGCCGCGCAGCAAGAGCAGCAGCGGGTGGTCCGCGGGCTTTCCTTCGAGGGCAATCACGCGCTCGACGACTACACCCTGA
>DASQAM010000317.1:0-1640 GCA_035635735.1 Gemmatimonadales bacterium
GCTCGTGCGGTACAAGGTCTGCTTGATGGCCAGGACTTGCGGGTCATCGGCCGCTCGCTCGATGAAGTCCACCACGCATCCGAACGACTCGTACGGCAGGTGGACGAGCACGTCGTGCGAGCGAATGACGTCGAAGACGTCCCGGCCCTGGGCGAAGGGAGGCGCCACGCGCGGGACGAGCGGCTCGTCCTTGAGCGCGGGGAACCCGTCCAGCCGATGCAGGGCCGCGAGCGCGGTCAGGTCGATCGGTCCGGGCACGCGGTACACGTCGCCGGCTTCGAGGTCGTGCGCCTCCGTCAGCATCTCGACGAAGGCCTCGTCGACGTCCGCCGAGATCTCGAGGCGCACGGGGTCGCTCCGCCGGCGCTGACGCAGGCTCTCCTCGATCGTCTCGAGCAGGTCTTCGGCGTCCTCCTCCTCGATCGTGAGGTCGGTGTTTCGCGCGACGCGGAACACGGTGTGGCTCACCACGCGCAGCCCCCCGAACAGCTCGCCCAGGTGGCGGGCGATGATGTCCTCCAGCAGGACGAAGCGGACGCGCCCCTCGCCGTGCGTCGATACGATCACGACGCGGTCGAGCACGGCCGGAACCTGGACGACGGCGAAGTGGCGCCGCGGCTTCGGTCCGCCGTTCCGACGCTCGATCACGAGCGCGATGTTGAGGCTCTTGTTGTGGACGTGGGGGAACGGGTGCCCCGGGTCGATGGCGAGCGGCGTGAGCACGGGGGCGATGCTGGCGCGAAACAACGTGTCCACGTGCCGCCGCTCGGCCTCGGTCAGGTCGTCCAGTCGCACGCGCTCCACGCCACCGGCCGCGAGGCCGGGGAGGACCTCGTCGTTCAGAATGCGGTACTGCTCGGCCACGAGCTCGCGGGCGCGACGGTCGATGGCGGCGAGCTGCTCGGCGGGAGCCATACCGTCGGCCCCGTAGTCCTGCGGCTCCACCCCGGCGTACACCTGCTGCTGCAGGCCCGCCACCCGGATCTCGAAGAACTCGTCCAGGTTGGAGCTGAAGATCGCCAGGAACTTGAGCCGCTCGAGCCACGGGTTCGAGGGGTCGGCCGCCTCTTCGAGCACCCGCGCGTTGAACTCGAGCCAGGACAGCTCGCGGTTGAGGTAGTGATCCGGCGGAAACGCGGGCGGGACGCGATCGGGCATGATCAGCTCCGGCCCTTGGGCCGGGACCACACGAGATCCAGGTCGCTGCCAAACGCGCGCTCGAACAGCGCGGCTTTCCGCTTGGCGTCTTCCAGCTCGATCGATGGATCGCGGGCGGCGACCGCGTGGACCCGGACCCAGCCGTCGCCCATGCGGGAACGGACGCGGCTGATCGCCTGGCCGTGGGTCCGATCGAGACCGTCGGCCACGCGCAGGATCCCGGCGAGCCGCCGGACGAGGCGGCGCTCCCCGCGGTCGAGGCGGGCGAAGTTGGCGTGCGACTTCTTGGGGAACGCGCGGCGGTGATAGCGCGCGACGTTGGCGATCAGCTCGATCTCGCGCGCCGAGAAGCCGCGGAGGTCGCCGTGCATGATCAGGTGGTACGCGTGCTTGTGGTGCCGTTCGTGATTGATCAGATAGCCGATGTCGTGCAACAGCGCGGCGGCCCGGAGGATGTCGGCGCCGGCGGGCGGGAGCGCGTA
>DASQAM010000318.1:0-1730 GCA_035635735.1 Gemmatimonadales bacterium
CTCGGGCACACGAAGTCGTAGCGCCGGGCGGCGATCCGGTCGGCCGCGGCCTGGGTCCCGACCGGCGTCGCGATCACGACCTGCTTCGCACCCAGCTGCTCGGCCACCTTCGCGGCCGCGAGCACTCTCCACGGATAGGTCACCTGGCCGTCGATGATCACCGCGATCCGGCCGGCGAGCTTCTTCACCGGGCGCTCCGTGCGGTACAGGATCAGGTCCTGGCTCACGCGGGCGCGCGACTCGTCAATCGCGCTCGCCAGCTTGTCCATCAGCGCACCGCTCGGCTGGAAGTCGGGGTCCATTTCCGACGGGGCCGATTCGGCGATGGCGCCGATCGGCGCCAGGTTCGACCCCAGCTTGATGAACGCCGCCACCAGCACGTCGAACTGAGCCCCCATCGCCTTGGAAGCGTTGGCCGCGATCTCGACGCCCTCGGGGGTGATGCCGAGCAGCAGACAGCCGAGGTAGCCACGGCCGGCCAGCTGCTGGCCCAACAGGGCCCCGGCGGCGGAGCGCGTCGGGTACAGGCTGGCGGGTTTCGGGGCAGTGGCTTGGGCCATGAGGTGCCAAGATAACGCCTTTGCCGTCCTGTGCCGCCTCCCGGTTATCTTTCCCCAGCCATTTCCCAGGACGATTCGCGTGTCGAAGAGCACCCTGTCCGTCACCGACAACCGAACCGGCAAGGCGTACGAGCTCCCCATCCAGGACGGCACGATCCGAGCGGTCGACCTGCGCCAGATCAAGGTCACCGACGACGATGCCGGGCTCGCGACATACGACCCGGGGTTCCTGAACACCGCCGCCTGCCGCAGCGCGATCAGCTACATCGACGGCGACAAGGGGATCCTGCGCTACCGCGGTTATCCGATCGAGCAGCTGGCCGATCGGAGCACGTTCCTCGAAACGGCGTACCTGCTGCTCCACGGCGAGCTGCCCTCCGCGGCGGAGCTCGATTCGTGGGTGTACAACGTCACCCACCACACGATCGTCCACGAGAGCATCAAGAAATTCATCGATGGGTTCCATCACGACGCCCATCCCATGGGGATGTTCGTGAGCACCGTCGCCGCGCTCTCGACCTTCTATCCCGAGGCGAAGCTGATCACGAACGAGACCTCGCGGTGGAACCAGATCTTCCGGCTGATCGCCAAGGCCCCCACCCTCGCCGCCTTCGCGTACCGCCATTCGGTGGGGATGCCCTACGCGTACCCCGACAACGACCTGTCCTACACGGGCAACTTTCTGAACATGATGTTCAAGGCGACCGAGGTGAAGTACACGCCGAACAAGACCCTCGAGCACGCGCTGGACGTTCTGTTCATTCTCCACGCGGACCACGAGCAGAACTGCTCGACCAGCGCCATGCGGGGCGTCGGCTCGTCACACGCCGACCCGTACTCGGCGATGGCCGCGGCCGCCGCCGCCCTGTACGGACCGCTCCACGGCGGCGCCAACGAGGAGGTGCTGAAGCTGCTCCGGGAGATCCGCTCGAAGGACAACATCCCGGCGTACCTCGAGCGCGTGAAGCGCGGCGAGTTTCGCCTGTTCGGCTTCGGCCACCGGATCTACAAGAACTACGACCCGCGCGCCAAGATCATCAAGCGGATCGCCGAGGAAGTGTTCGACGTCACGGGGAAAAACCCGCTCATCGACATCGCCCTCGAGCTGGAGCGCATCGCGCTCCAGGAGGACTACTTCGTCACGCGGAAGCTGTACCCCAACGTGGATTT
>DASQAM010000319.1:0-10146 GCA_035635735.1 Gemmatimonadales bacterium
AACATCCGGACCCTGGGCGACTTGGTGCAGTATCGCGAGGAAGACCTGCTGAAGGTGAAGAACGTCGGCGAGAAGGCGCTGGGCGAGATCGCCGAGCTGTTGCGCCGCGAAGGGCTCAACTTCGGGATGAAGTTCGAGGAGTCCGAAGACGAGCTGAAGGTGGTCGACGCGGGCGCGGCGCCGCAGGCGCAGGTGAGCGAGGGAGACGTGGAGTAATGCGCCATCGCGCCAAGGGACGCCAGCTCTCTCGCACGGCGAGCCACAAGAAGGCGTTGCTGGCGAACCTCGCCACGAGCCTGTTCCGCCACGACCGGATCGTCACCACCGAGGCGAAGGCGAAAGAGCTCCGGCCCTACGCCGAGCGCCTCATCACCCTGGCGCGGCGCGGCGACCTGCACGCGCGTCGTCTGGTGGAGCGCCGCCTCAAGGATCGCGACGTGACGCACAAGCTCTTCAAGGACGTGGGGCCGCGGTTCGCGTCACGGCCCGGGGGCTACACCCGCATCATCAAGCTGGGCCATCGCGCGGGCGACGGCGCCGAGGTGGCTCGGATCGAACTGCTGGGTGCGTGACCGACGGGCGGGGGGAAGCGGCGGCTGGAGCAGCAAGGGGGACCCAGGGTCCCCCTTTTCGTTAGGCCGCCTTGGTGACGCGGTTCGACTTGAGACAGCGGGTGCAGACCCGCAGTCGACGCGTGGTACCGTTCACCACCGCGCGCACGCGCTGGAGATTGGGATACCAGCGCCGGTTCGTCTTATTGTTCGCGTGGCTGATGTTGTGCCCCGTGATGGGGCCCTTGCCACAAATCTCACACACTCGCGCCATGGGCCTGCCCGACGAAAGAAATGAGCGCCTCGAAAAAGCGGCCTAAAGCTAAACCGGCCCCTCGGTCGGGGCAACCCCGACGCACCGCGTTGATCACCGGGATCACGGGACAAGACGGCTCGTATCTCGCCGAGCTGCTGCTGGCCAAGGGCTACGAGGTCGTGGGAGTGGTGCGCCGCACCTCGCACGATTCCTACGAGCGCATCGGACACCTGCTCGACCGCGTGCACATCGTGCCCGCGGACTTGCTGGACCAGCACTCCCTCACGACCGTGGTCCGCGACGCGAAGCCGGACGAGATCTACAATCTGGCGGCCCAAAGCTTCGTCCCCACGTCGTGGACCCAGCCGGTGCTGACGGGCGAGTTCACGGCGCTCGGGGTCACGCGCCTGCTCGAGGCCGTGCGCCTGGCGCACCCAGCCGCGCGCGTCTACCAGGCGAGCTCGTCCGAGATGTTCGGCAAGGTGCGCGAGACACCGCAGCGCGAGACGACCCCGTTTTATCCGCGTTCCCCCTATGGCGTCGCCAAGGTGTACGGCCACCTGATTACCGTGAACTACCGCGAGTCCTACGGGCTGTTCGCCGTCAGCGGCATCCTCTTCAATCATGAATCGCCGCGCCGCGGGCTCGAGTTCGTCACGCGCAAGGTGTCGGACGGCGTCGCCCGCATCGTAAAGGGCAAGGCGCGCGAGCTGCACCTTGGAAACCTCGACGCCCGCCGGGATTGGGGGTTCGCGGGCGATTACGTGGACGCGATGTGGCGCATGCTGCAGCAGCCCAAGCCCGCGGACTACGTGGTCGGTACGGGAGAAACGCATTCGGTGCGCGAACTGTGCGAGCTGGCATTCTCGCATGCGGGGCTCGACTGGAAACAACACGTCAAAGTCGACCCGCGCTTTGTGCGGCCGGCGGAAGTCGACGCCCTGCAGGCCGATCCGACCAAGGCGATACGCGAGCTCGGCTGGACGCCGAAGACGAGCTTCGCCGATCTGGTGCGCATGATGGTGGATGCGGACCTGGAGCGGCTGTCGTGAAGGTACTCGTGACCGGCGCCGACGGCTTCGTGGGCCGCTGGCTCATCCGGCGGCTGCTGAGCGACGGCCGCGAAGTGTACGGCGCGGTGCGACCCGGCCAGAGCCCCGCGCCCGTCCCCCCGGCGGCCGATCTCACGCCCGCCGAGCGGCAGGCGGTGCGATGGCTGCCGCTCGAGCTCCTGGACGCCGAATCGGTACGGAAGGTCGTGGACCTACCGTATGACGCCGTGGTGCACCTCGCCGCCATCTCGTCGGGCACCGAGGCGACGCGCGACCCGGGCTACGCCTGGACGGTGAACGCTGCCGGCACCGCCCGTGTCGTGCAGGTGCTCGGGGAAGCCAAGCGGACGGGCCGTGCCGATCCGGTCGTGCTCGTCGTCTCGACCGGCGAGGTGTACGGCGCCTCGCACGAGTCGCGGCCTCGCCGCGAGACCGATCCGGTGGCGCCGTGCTCACCCTACGCAGCGAGCAAAGCGGGCGCGGAGCTCGCCGGGCTCGAGGTGTGGCGGCGCACCGGCCTCCGCGTCATCGTGGCCCGCGCCTTCGCGCACACCGGGCCCGGCCAGGACACGCGCTTCGTCGTCCCGGCGTTCGCGGAGCGGCTGCGGTTCGCGAAGCGGGTGCAGGCGCCGGTCGTGAAGGTGGGGAACCTCGAGCCGGTGCGGGAGTTTCTGCACGTGCGGGACGTGGTGGACGCGTACGCGCGGCTGCTGGTGAAGGGCCAGCCGGGCGAGACGTACAACGTCGCGTCAGGGCAGGGGATCTCGTTGGAAGAGGTATTCTTCCGGTTGGCCGATCTGATCGGTGGCCGCCCGATTCCGGAGGCCGACACGGAGCTGGTGCGCGGAGGGGACATTTTCCACCTCGTGGGCGACGCGGCGAAGCTCCGCGCGGCCACCGGCTGGGTGCCCCGGTATACGCTCGACGACACGTTACGGGAAGTGCTCGATGCCCAAGCGGACTGACCTGCGACGGATCCTGCTCATCGGCTCCGGGCCGATCGTGATCGGCCAGGCCGCGGAGTTCGACTACTCCGGTACCCAGGCCGCGAAGGCCCTGCGGGAAGAGGGCTACGTCGTCGTGCTCGTGAACTCGAACCCCGCCACGATCATGACGGACCCGGAGCTCGCCGACCGCACCTACATCGAGCCGGTCACGCCGGACTGGGTGCGCAAGGTGATCGAGCGCGAGCGCCCCGACGCCCTCCTGCCGACGATGGGTGGGCAGACCGCCCTCAATGTGGCGATGGCACTCGTCAAGGACGGCACGCTCGAGCGCTTCGGCGTCGAGCTGATCGGCGCGAACGCGCGGGCCATCCAGATGGCCGAGGACCGGGCCGAGTTCGGCGCCGCGATGCGGCGCATCGGGCTGGCGACGCCGCTGGGCCGCACGGTGGCGTCGGTGACGGATGCGCTCGCGGCCGTGGGCGAGACCGGATTCCCGGCGATCATTCGACCGTCGTACACGCTGGGCGGCACGGGTGGCGGCGTGGCCTACAACCGCGCCGAGTTCGAGGAGCTGGTCGAGCGGGCGCTCGAGCTGTCACCGCTGCACACGACGCTGATCGAGCGCAGCGTGCTCGGATGGAAGGAGTTCGAGCTCGAGGTCATGCGCGACCGCCGCGACAACGTGGTGATCGTGTGCTCGATCGAGAACCTCGATCCCATGGGCGTGCACACCGGCGACTCGATCACGGTGGCGCCGGCGATGACCCTCAGCGACCGCGAGTACCAGCGCATGCGCGACGCGGCGATCGCCATCATCCGCGAGATCGGCGTCGAGGCGGGCGGCTGCAACATCCAATTCGCCGTGAACCCGGTCGACGGCGAGATGCTCGTGATCGAAATGAACCCGCGGGTGTCGCGTTCGTCCGCGCTCGCCTCCAAGGCCACCGGGTTCCCGATCGCCCGCATCGGCACCAAGCTGGCCGTCGGTTACACACTCGACGAGCTGCCGAACGACATCACCAAGACCACGCCCGCCTCGTTCGAGCCGGTGCTCGACTACGTCGTGGTGAAAGTGCCACGGTTCGCGTTCGAGAAGTTTCCCACGGCGGACTTCCGTCTCACGACGCAGATGAAGTCCGTGGGCGAGGCGATGGCCATCGGGCGCACGTTCAAGGAGGCGTTCCAGAAGGGGCTCCGGGCGCTGGAGATCGGCCGGCCGGGTTGGGTGACCGGTGCGTCCCTGGCGGACGACCGGCTGACCAGCGACAGCCCGGAGGATCTGCGGGTGGCACTGCGGACGCCCACGCCCGAGCGGGTCTTCCAGATCAAGCGGGCCCTCCTGGCGGGGGTTTCGGTGGACGACGTGGCCCAGGCGTCGGGCATCGACCCGTGGTTCCTCTTCCAGATGGAAGAGCTGCTCGAGGCGGAGCGCTGGTTCGCCACGCTCCCCGCGGGCGAGACCGGCGCTGCCGACCTGCGCCGCATGAAGCGCATGGGCTTCTCGGACGCGCAGCTCGGGGCACTGCGCGGGATCCCCGAGCAGGCGGTCCGCGAGACGCGGTGGCGGCTCGGTGTGCACCCCGCCTACAAGACCGTGGACACGTGCGCCGGCGAGTTTCCGTCTGCGACACCGTACCTCTACAGCTCGTACGACGCCGAGAACGAATCGGAGCCCCTCGGCGCCCAGGGAATCGTGATCCTCGGGAGCGGGCCGAACCGAATCGGGCAGGGGGTGGAGTTCGACTATTGTTGCGTGCGCGCGGGGCTCGCGTTCCGCGAGCTCGGCTTCAAGACGATCATGATCAACTCGAACCCCGAGACGGTGTCAACCGACTTCGACATCTCGGACAAGCTGTACTTCGAGCCGCTCACGTTCGAGGATGTAATCGAGATCGTGCGGTGGGAGCGGCCCAAGGGCGTCGTGGTCCAGCTTGGCGGGCAGACGCCGCTGCGCTTGACCAAACCGCTCGAGGCGGCCGGGGTTCCCATCCTCGGCACCGCGCCCGACTCGATCGACATCGCGGAGGATCGCGGGCGCTTCGAGGCGCTGGCGGACCGTCTCGGCATCACGCAGCCGGCCAACGGCACGGCGCGCTCCGTCGAGGAGGCCGTGAAGGTGGCCGAGCGGATCGGCTTCCCGGTGCTGGTGCGGCCCTCGTACGTGCTGGGCGGGCGAGCCATGGAGATCGTGTACGATAAGGGCTCACTGCGCGACTACTTCGAGAAGGCGGCGCGCGTCGCGCCCGAGCATCCCGTGCTGATCGACCGCTTCCTGGAGGACGCGTTCGAAGGCGACGTCGACGCGCTGGCCGACGGAACCCGGTGCGTCATTGGCGGCGTGATGCAGCACATCGAGGACGCCGGGGTCCATTCGGGGGACTCCGCCTGTGTGATGCCGCCCTATCTGATCGGCGATCGGCAGGTCGACGAGATGCGCCGCTACACCAAGGCGTTCGCCGAGGCGCTCGGCGTGGTCGGCCTGATCAACGTCCAGTACGCCATCAAGGACGGCGTGGTCTACGTGCTGGAGGTCAACCCGCGGGCGTCCCGGACGGTCCCGTTCGTGAGCAAGGCCACCGGGGTGTCCCTGGCCAAGCTCGCGGCGGCGGTCATGATCGGCCACACCCTGGACGAATTGGGCGTTCCCGATGACCTTCCGCTCCCCGGGGTGGCGGTGAAGGAGGCGGTATTCCCCTTCACGAAGCTCCCCGGTGTCGATACCATCCTGGGCCCGGAGATGCGGTCCACCGGTGAGGTGATGGGGCTGGCGGACAGTTTCGGGATGGCTTTTGCCAAGGCGCAGATCGCCGCCGACGGCAGCCTGCCGCTGGCGGGGGGGATCTTCGTGACGGTGAACGACTCGGACAAGCCGACCGTGCTGCCAATCGCGCGGCGGTTCCACGAGCTGGGGTTTCGACTCACGGCCACCGAGGGCACCGCGCGGTACCTGCGGTCCCGCGGTGTTCCGGCCGAGCGAGTGGCCAAGGTGCACGAAGGGCGGCCCAACGCGATCGACCTGATCGTGTCGGGCGAGGTCCAGCTGTTGATCAATACGCCCCTCGGGAAGTTCACGCAGGCGGACGATTACGCGATCCGGCGCGCGGCGTTGATGCACCGCGTGCCGTACACGACGACGATGTCGGCCGCGAGTGCCGCCTGCGATGCGATCATCGCTCTGCGCAGCCGAACCGGCAGCGTGAGGAGTCTCCAAGAATGGCACGAAAGAACGACCGTCGAAAACCGGCCGCCGGGGCCCGCAAGGGAAGCCGTCCGGGCCTAGCGAAGGCACCGGTCAAGCCGGCGGGGAAGGTGGGCAAAGCGCCTGCCAAGCCGTCGGCCGCCGCCGCGCCGCCCGCTCCGAAGGTCAAGTTCCGGGGCCGGGTGCTCGAGAACGAGCCACTGGCGCGCCACACGACGTATCGGATCGGCGGTCCGGCGCGCTACCTCGTCATGCCCGCCGACGTCGATGACGTCGTCAAAGCGCTCGAGCTCGCGCAGGACCGCGGGCTCCCGTGGGTGGCCCTCGGCCTTGGCTCGAACGTGCTCGTCAAGGACGCTGGCTTCCCGGGCGTCGTGATCCGCATCGGGAAGGGTCTCGACCGTTTCGAGATGAAGGGCGCCACCGCCATCGTGGGCGCGGGTCTGCCCACGCCGCTCCTCGCCCGTCGCACGGCCGAGGCGGGCTTCGCGGGCGTGGAGCGCTTCATCGGGATTCCGGGCACGGTGGGCGGCGGCGTGTACATGAATGCGGGCGCCCACGGGGCCGAGTTCGCGGAAGTGCTGACGGAGGCCACCGTGATGGATGCCAAGGGGAAGATCCGGCAGGTCCCGCGCAAGCAGATCTCGTTCAAATACCGGTCCTCGAACCTCGGCAACGTGATCGTGGTCGAGGCCAAGCTGGCGCTCATCGAGGAGCCGCCCGCTAAACTCAAGGAATCGCAGGGGCGTTTGCTGCGGTGGCGCAAGGCCGGGACGCCCTTCGACCAGCCGTGCGCCGGCTCGGTTTTCAAGAATCCCGGGGGCCCGCGGACCGCCGGTGCCCTGATCGACGAGTGCGGGTTGAAGGGCTTTACCATCGGCGGCGCTCAGGTCTCGCCGCTGCACGCGAACTACATCGTGAACACCGGCAATGCGACGGCAAGTGACGTGGTCAAGCTCATCGAGCACGTGCGGAAGACGGTCGCCAAGAAGACGGGCGTCGAGTTGGAGCTCGAGGTCAAGGTGATCGGAGCGTAATGGCGGAGTTCTTCGTGCATGAATCGAGCTATGTCGACGACGGCGCGCAGGTCGGCCGGGGCACGAAGATCTGGCACTTCTGCCACGTCATGCCCGGCGCGGTGATCGGCGAGCGCTGCAATCTGGGCCAGAACGTGGTGGTGATGCCCGGCACGCGCATCGGCAATAACGTCAAGATTCAGAACAACGTCTCGATCTACGAAGGCGTGACCCTGGAAGACGATGTGTTCTGCGGGCCGTCGTGCGTGTTCACCAACGTACTGAACCCGCGGAGCCACGTGTCGCGCAAGCACGAGTACCGCCCCACGCGCGTGAAGCGCGGCAGCTCTATCGGTGCCAACGCCACGATCCTGTGCGGCGTCACGCTCGGCGAGTACGCGTTCATCGGCGCCGGCGCGGTCGTGACGTCCGACGTCCCGGCCTACGCGTTGATGGTGGGCGTGCCGGCGCGCCGCGTGGGATGGATGTGCCAGTGTGGCGACCGGCTGTCGGTCGCCGCCGGCAAGGCCGCGTGTCCCGTGTGCGGCACCGCCTACGAAGAGGCGAACGGTTCCCTTCAGCCGGTGGCTCAGCCCCACCGCGTCGGATGACGTGGCGCGTCGGGATGCTGAAAGCGTGAACGTCCCGCTCTTGGACCTCGTGGCGCAGTACCGCGCGATCAAGGACGAAGTCCTGCCCGCCATCCAGGAGGTCATCGAGTCGCAGCAGTTCGTGATGGGTCCCGCGGTACCACGGCTCGAGGCCGCGGTGGCCCAGCTGGCCGGCGTGACGCACGGCATCGCGTGTGCGAGCGGCACGGACGCGCTGCTCCTGCCCCTCAAGGCGCTCGATCTCGAGCCCGGGGACGAGGTCATCGCCCCGTCGTTCACGTTCTTCGCCACGGCCGGGACGATCCACAACGCGGGCGGCACGCCGGTGTTCGTGGACATCGAGCCGGGTACCTTCAATCTCGATGCCCCGGCGGTGGAGGCGGCGATCACGCCACGGACACGCGCCATCATGCCGGTTCACCTCTATGGCCAGATGGCGGCCCTGGAGCGCCTCCAGGCCGTAGCGCGGGCCCGCGATCTCCCGATCATCGAGGACGCGGCGCAGGCCATCGGTGCGCGTCGCTCGATCGAGGGGCAGTGGCGGACGGCGGGCGAACTCGGCTGGGCCTCCGGGTTCTCCTTCTTTCCGAGTAAAAACCTTGGCGCCTGGGGCGACGGCGGCATGATCGTCACGTCGGACGACGCCCTTGCCGAGCGCCTCCGGAAGCTCCGCCTCCACGGCGGCGCGAAGCAGTACCACCACGACGAGGTGGGCACCAACTCGCGCCTCGACTCGCTCCAGGCGGCTGTCCTGCTCGCGAAGCTGCCGCACCTTGCGTCGTGGTCGGCGAAGCGACGGGAGCACGCGGCGTATTACACGCGCGCGCTTGCCGATGTCCCCGCCGTCCGCCCGCCGGCGGTGGACCCGGCGAACGAGCACATCTTTCATCAGTACACCCTGCGCGTCGAGCGGCGGGACGAGCTGCAGGCGCACCTGAAGCGTCAGGGAATCGGGAGCGCGATCTACTATCCCGTGCCGCTGCACCTGCAGCCCTGCTTCAGCCACCTAGGCTACCGGCCGGGCGGGCTGCCCGAGTCGGAACGAGCATCTCGGGAAGTGCTGTCGCTCCCCGTCTACCCGGAGCTGACGCGCGGGCAGCTCGACTGCGTGATCGAGACGATCCGTGGATTCTACCGGTGACCCGGCTCAAGCTCGGCGTGATCGGCGCCGGGGCTTGGGGCCGGAACCATGTCCGCACCGTCGCGGGCCTGGCGGAGGCGGCGCTGGCGGCGGTGTGCGACAACGACGCCAAGGTGCGGGAGCGCGTGGCGCGGCAGTACCCAACGGCGCACGTCACCGCCGATGTCGCCGACCTGCTGGGCCGGGTCGACGCGGTGGTGATCGCGTCGCCGGCGGGGACGCACACGCGGTTTGCGCTGCAGTGTGTCGAGGCCGGAAAGCCGTGTCTCGTGGAAAAGCCTTTCGCCTTGAGCCGGCGCGATGCCGAGGCCGTGTCGCGCGCGGCGGCCGACCGGGGGGTCCCCGTTTTGGCGGGCCACCTGCTCCTCTTTCACCCCGCCGTCGAGCGGCTGCGGACGCTGGTGCAGGGAGGGGAGCTGGGACGCATTTATTACCTGTATGGTCTTCGCGTCAACCTGGGGCAGGTCCGCGCCGATGAGAATGCCCTCTGGAGCTTCGGGCCGCACGACGTCTCGGTGGCACTGTACTTGCTCGGGGAGGCCCCCGTGCGGGTGGCGGCGCATGGGAAGAGCTACCTGCAGCCGAAAGTCGAGGACGTCGTGTTCCTGACCATGGAGTTCGGGAGCGGCGTGCTCGCGCACGTGCAGCTATCGTGGCTGGACCCCCATAAGGAACGGAAACTCACCGTGGTTGGGGCCAAGAAAATGGTCGTGTTCGACGATATGGAGGCGCGCGAAAAGCTCCGTATCTATGACAAGGGCGTCGAGCGGCCGCCGGAGTACGGGTCGTACGGCGAAGCCCTGTCGGTTAGAGAAGGCGACATCTTCATCCCCAAGATCCCCAACGTCGAGCCGCTCGCGGCGGAGCTCGGCCATTTCGTCCGCGTGGCGCGGGGGGCGGAGCCTCCCCGTGCGAGCGCGGAGGACGGGGTCCGCGTGGTCACCGTGCTCGAGGCGGCGACGCGCTCGCTCGCGACCGGCGGGGCGCCGGTGTCGCTATGAAAGCCACCGCCCAGCCCGCCGCCGACGTCCTGGTCGCGAAGGCCCAGGACCGCTCCGCGCTGATCGGGATCGTCGGCCTCGGATACGTGGGTCTGCCCCTCGCCATGGAATTCGCGCGCGCCGGGTTCCGCGTGCTCGGGTTCGATGTGAGCCAGGCCGTCGTCGACCGCCTGACCCAGGGACGCTCCCACGTGCAGGACGTGGCGAGCGCGGACGTAGGGCGTTTCGCGAAGGAAGGCAAGTTCACGGCGACGACGGACCTGGCGCGGCTGCGCGAGCCCGACGTCGTGTCGATCTGCGTTCCCACCCCGCTCTCGAAGACGAAGGACCCCGACGTGAGCTACGTGCTCGCGGCAACGAACGCGGTGAAGC
>DASQAM010000320.1:0-7995 GCA_035635735.1 Gemmatimonadales bacterium
CGCCGGACGACCCAGAGGATGAGGGGTTCGCCTGCCAAAGACAGGAGTGGCTTGCGAGGGAGGCGGCTGGAGCCCAGCCGCGCCGGAACGACGCCGAGGACGGGCACGGGGGAACATACAAAATCCGTGCCGTGGCGTCTAGCCCTGGACCTAAACGCCTGAGAAGGGGCGGGTTAGACCACTACACCGTGGCGTGCGCGATGCGCAAGAAATTCTCCAGCAGCTGCTTCCCGTGCGAGGTACCGATGGATTCCGGGTGGTATTGCACGCCGTAGATCGGGTGGCGACGGTGCTTCATGGCCATGACCTCCTCATCCTTCGGCCGGTCCGCGCTCCACGCGGTGATCACGAGGTCCTTGGGGAGGGACGCGGGCTCGACCACCAGGGAATGGTACCGCATGCCGGTCACGGGACTAGGAATCCCCTCGAACAGCTCGTCTTCTTCATGGATCACCTCGCACGTCTTCCCGTGCATAAGCCGGTCGGCTCGCACCACGCGCGCGCCGAATGCCTCGCCGATCGCCTGATGGCCCAGGCACACGCCTAAGACGGGCACCTTACCGGCCAGGGCCTTCACGAGGGGCACCAGGATGCCGGCCTGTCCCGGCGTACACGGGCCGGGCGACAGCACGGCGGCAGTGGGTTTGAGCGCGAGCACCTGCTCCACGGTGAGCGCGTCGTTGCGGTACACCACCGGCTCCGCCCCGAGCTCGCCGAACAGCTGGACGAGGTTGTAGGTGAACGAGTCGTAGTTGTCGAGTACAAAGAGCATGGGGGAAACCTACTCAGAAGAAAAAGGCGCGGCGAAGGGGACCAGAAACACGAGGGCGGCCACGACTATCCGCCGCCTCATGGCGTATAAAAACGGTCGTGCAGCGCGGGATCGATGCGCCGCAGGCGGCCGGTACCGGGGTGCACCGGGCACCACAGCGAGCGGGCCCGTGCCAGCACTCGCTGATCCCGCGCCCGGAGGATTTCGGTGTGGCGCTCGAATGTCGCCGCGCTTGGCGGCCCGACCCAGGTGCGCGCGATGACCTCGTCTCCGGGCCGTGCGGGGTGCTTGTAGTCGATTTCGTGCCGGAGCACGACCCATCCGATTTCGGCGCGCTCCGCCGGGCTCGTGGCGGACTCCCAGTGCGCCGCCGCGACGTCCTGGACCCAACGGAGGTACACAACATTGTTCACGTGACCGAGAGCGTCGATATCGTTCGGGCTGACGTGAAACACGCGCTCGTAGCGGACCGGTGGGGTGTCCATGTCCAGACAAGTTAGCGTGCGGCGCGCTCCTCCCACTCCTCGAGCGAGCGTGGCCAGTCCTGCTTCAGGAGACGCGACAGGGATCGGTCCGCGAGCAGCCGGCCGCCCGTCTGACAGGTGGCACAGTAATTCATTTCGTTTTTGGCGTAGCGGATACGTTGCACCGGCGATCCGCACACGGCGCACGCCTTGCGGAACCGGCCGTGCACGGCCATCCCGTCTCGGAACGCCGTCACCTTCTCCGGGAACGCGTCGCCGGTTTCGGCACGCAGGCGCGCCATCCAGCTGGTCAAGGTGTCCCGCGCGGCGTGGAACAGCCGCTCGCTCTCCTCGGGCGTGATCTGGCCGGTGAGACGGAGCGGCGACAGGCGGGCCGCGTGCAGGATCTCATCGGAGTAGGCATTGCCGATGCCGTCGAGCAGGCGGGGATCCGTCAGCGCCCGCTTGAGCGTGTGCGACTCCCGGGTCAACGCCGATCGGAATTGCTCGAGCGTCGCGGCTAGTACATCGAGTCCACCGGGGTCGTGTGCGGCGAGCGCAGCCGCACCCCGGAGAATGTGAAGCGACGCCCGATGCTTCGTGCCGGCTTCGGTGAGCAGCACGGTGCCGTTCGGGAAATCGAACGCGGCGAGCCCCGCGCGGCGGGGAATGGGCGCGCCGGCGGACTTCCAATGCAGCCGGCCTGCGATCATCAGGTGCAGCACGACGAAGTAGTCGTCCTCGAGGGCCAGGACGATCCGCTTGCCGAGGCGGCGAACATCGCGGATCGTGCGACCGACCAGGTCCGCCACCGGTGGATCGGCCGTCCGAAGTAAGAACGGGCTCGCGATCCGCAGGCGCTCGACCTGCTTTCCCACGACCCGAGGGGCGAGGGCGTCGAGGTACAGCGCGATGTCCGGCAGCTCGGGCATCAGGTCAGGAAGCGCGTGGCCAACTGCTCCAGCCGCTCGTCGCCCGCGGCCCGTGCGCGCGCCAGAATCCGCTCCACGTACGGCCGCAGCTTCGGCTCCCCCCAATAGTAGCCGGTCGCTCGCTCCGCACTCGCCGTCTCGCCCGCGCGAGCGGCCTCGAGCAGCGCCTCGGCCGCCGCGGCGTCGAATCCGGGGTCGTCACGCGGTGGGAGGCCATAGTTCCGGCGGGGCCCCGACTCACCGGGATCCTCCTTTACGAACGCCCGTGACATGGGAGGGTCAGCCGCGGGGATGAAACGTCTTGTGCACGGTCCGCAGGTAGTCGCGGTCGACGTGCGTGTACAACTGCGTGGTGGCGAGGTCCGCGTGGCCGAGCATTTCCTGGACGGCGCGGAGGTCGGCCCCACCCTCGAGCAGGTGGGTCGCGAACGTGTGTCGTAGGGTGTGTGGCGTCACCCGCTTTGTAAGCCCCGCCAGTCGGGCGGCCCGCTTGATGATCGACCATGCGCCCACCCGTGACAGGGGCGTGCCGCGGGCATTGAGAAACACAAGACCGCGCCCCTTCCCCTTGTCGAGGCGGGGGCGGATCTCGCGTGCGTACAGCGCCACCGCGCCCAACGCACGCCGACCCACCGGTACGATCCGCTCCTTCGAGCCTTTACCGAAGATGCGGGCGAGGCCATCCTCATACACGACGTCCTGCAGCTTAAGGCCCACCAACTCGGACACGCGAGCGCCAGTCGCGTACGCGAATTCGAGCAACGCCACGTCGCGGATCGCGAGCGGCTCGTCGGCGTTGGGTGCGGCGAGCAGACGCTCGATCTCGGCGACCGACAATACCGTCGGCAGGCGGCGCCACTGCCGCGGAGACTCCAGGCGCTCGCTCGGATCGCGCGTGGCGTGGCCTTCGCCGACCAGGTAGCGGTAGTACGTGCGGACAGCGGAGATCTGGCGCCGGATGGTTGCCGGGGCGAGCCCCAGGTCCTTGAGCTCGTAGACGAACTCGCGCAGCAGCCCGCTCGTCACGTCCTCCGGGCGGCGCGCACCCTTGGTCCCGGCATAGCCGGCGAGTCGCCGGACGTCGCGGACGTAGTTCGCAACGGTGTGGGCGCTGTCGCCCGCTTCCAGGGCGAGGAAGTCGCGGAACTGCTCGATGCGGAACGCCGCCTCGGTCGTCAGATCCACCGGCGCACCCGCGCCTTGTACGCGCGGTACTCGTCCCCAAACTTGCGCTCGAGGTACGTCTCTTCCCGGGCGATGACGTAGCGCTGGATCAGCGCGATGACGAGTGGAAGAAACACGAGTGGCCACGGGTCGTTCAGCAGCAGCGTGCCGCCGACGTACAGCGTCGTCAAGCCCACGTACATCGGGTTGCGAGTGAAGCGGTACGGTCCCCAGATCACCAACGCCGAGGTTGGCTTCATGGGATTCGGCGTTGTGCCCGCCCGGCGGAACAAGAACGCCGCACTGACGGCGAGCAGCACCCCCGCGCCGATGAGGCTCCAGCCGACCACGCGTACGAGCGCTGTCGGCTCCGGCCACAGGTGTATCGGCAGGAGTCGGTGCGCGCCGAACCCCGCGGCAAACCCGCCGGCGTAGATGAGTGGTGGGGGGACCTGGACACCGGACGTATCGCTCGACGCGTCGCTCATGCGGTGCTCCTGTTGACGGGTGCGTGTCAGCGCTTCAGCCGACGTACGATCCACACCGCCAACAATATGAGGGCGCCGAGGGCGGCTGCGCCGAGCACCCAGTTGACGCGGGCGAGCACCGCCACGACGGCATCGAGGTTCGTGCCCAGGGTCGCGACGAGCACCGTCAGCAGGCCGTACCACAGCGCGGACGCGAGGGCGAGTGGGATCAAGGCGCGAGGCGCGGACAGTCCCGCGATGCCGGCGAACGGTGGGACCACGGCGCGCCACACGGGGAGGAGGCGGGAGACGAAGATGCCGTAGGTCCCGTGCCGCTGGTACTGCGCCTCGATATGCGCGAGCACCTGGGGCGTGAGCAACCGCCGGCCGGTAGGTCCCTTGAAGAAGTCGCGTCCGTAGCGTCGCGCCAGCCAGTACACGGCGGACGCCGACGCGACGTTCGCCACCCACGTGAGTCCGAACACCGTCCAGAGGTTGAGCCTGCCCCGCCCCGCGAGGAACGCGCCGAGCGCCACGGCGGTGTCGGCAGGTAGTGGTGGAATGACGTTCTCGAGTGCCGCGAGCGCCGTGATCAGGCCGTACAGCGGTCCCGGCGGCAGGCGCTCGAGGAACCCGAGAAGATCGCTCAGGGGCGGGCCTGCTCGAGCAGCGCGACGGCGAGCACCGCTACCCCCTCGCCTTTGCCGATCCAGCCCATTCCCTCGTTCGTCTTCGCTTTGACCGAGACCATCGAGTACCCACTTACGACCGCGCCCGCAAGGTTCTCACGCATGTCGTCGAGGTAGCGTGCCAGCTTGGGCTGCTCGAGGATCACCGTAATGTCGGCGCTCACGAAGCTGAGACCCGCCTCGACCACGCGCAGGTACGCGCGCTTGAGCAAATCGAGAGAATCGGCGTCGCGCCAGCGGGGGTCGGTCGGGGGGAACATCTGCCCGATGTCGCCCAGGCCGGCGGCGCCGAGAATGGCGTCGGTGAGGGCATGCGCGACCGCATCGGCGTCCGAATGTCCCACCAGCCCGCGTGAGTATGGAATCTCCACGCCGCCGAGGATGAGCTTCCGGCCTTCTCCCTCGGCGAACCGGTGCGAGTCGTACCCGATCCCGACCCGCATGTCAGGCCTTGAGGATGCGGACCGCGAGGAGAGCGGCGTTCTTGGCGTTGTCGATCCCGACGCAGGCCACCGGGACGCCCCCGGGCACTTGCGCCGTGGCGAGCAGGGCGTCGAGCCCGTTCAATGGCCCGGCCGCAAACGGCACGCCGATCACGGGAAGATCGGTGAGCGAGGCGGCGAATCCGGGAAGCGCCGCCGACAGCCCCGCCCCGGTGATGACCACCCGGAAGCCCTTCTTCCGGGCGCCCTTCACGAGGTCCGCGGTCTGGTCGGGTTGCCGGTGGGCGGAGGACACGTGGAACTCGTACGAAACGCCCGCCTCGGTCAGGACGTCGAAGGCGGGCTCGATACGCGGCTTGTCGCTCTCGGAGCCGACGATAATCAACACGTCGGCCACTCTCAGGCCGCCTCTTCGATCACGCTGTAGTCCTGGCGCCGTTGCCGTGGCACGTAGCCGGCATCGGCAATGAGCCGCTGCATCTCGGGGAGGGTCATCCGCCACGTCGTCCCCGCGGCGGAGACGACGTTCTCCTCCATCATGAGCGAGCCGAAGTCGTTGGCTCCGAACCTGAGCGCCACCTGGCCGATCTTGGGCCCCATCGTCACCCAGGAGGCCTGAATGTTGGGTACGTTGTCCAGCACGATGCGCGCGATGGCCTGGGTGCGGAGGTAGGTCACCGCGTCGGTCTTCTCGAAGTGGGCGAGCTCGGTGTGCTCGGGCTGCAGCGGCCAGCAAATGAAGGCGGTGAAGCCTCCGCTTTTCGCCTGGACCTCCCGCACCCGGAACAGGTGCTCGATCCGATCGGCGAGCGTCTCGCCCAGCCCGTACATCATCGTCACCGAGGTCTTGAGTCCCAGCCGATGAGCCGTCTCCATGACCTCGAGCCAGCGGTCGGCGCCCGCTTTCTTTTTCGCGACGCGGTCGCGAACCTCCTGGACGAGAATCTCCCCGCCCCCACCCGGGATCGAGTCGAGCCCGGCCGTCACGAGCTCGCGGATCACCTCTTCGATCGACATCCCGAATCGGCCGGCGAAGAAATCGACTTCGGAGGGCGAGAACCCGTGGATGTGGATCGGATGGTGCCGCTTGATGTAGCGCATCAGATCCAGGTACCACGGGAACGGGATGTAGGGGTTGTGGCCGCCCTGGATGAGGATCTGCACGCCGCCCAGCGCCTTCAGCTCGTCGATCTTGCGACCGATCTGCTCGAACGAGAGCACGTAGCCTTCGCCGTGCTTCGGCCGCCGGTAGAAGGCGCAGAATTTGCAATCCGCGACGCAGACGTTGGTGTAGTTGATGTTCCGGTCGATGATGTAGGTGACCACGTTCTCCGGATGCAGCCGCCAGCGTGCCTGGTCGGCGAGGCTCCCCAGCTCGAGCAGCGACGCCCGCTCGTACAGCTCGACGTACGACCGGAACTCGCGGCTGGCGCGGTCGATCATGGTCATGCCACCTGGAGGAACTGCAGCGATCCGTCGGGCACGAGGCCGCGCGCCGCCAACCGGCGGAAGAAGTCGGTGAGCCCGGCCAGGTGCTTGTCGGTCAACGCATAGTCGAGGCCGGCGAGGTAGCTGCGGCACTCGGTGACGCCGACGCCCGTGGCGCGGGCCGCCGCCTCGGCCAGCAGGTCCAGGTGGGCGAGGCCCCAATCACGGGCAGCGAGCAGGGTGTGGTGGACGGCGCGGACGGCGCGTGCGTCCGCGGCCCGGCGCGCGGCCCACATGGCGAACACGAATGGGAGGCCGGTCCAGCGCTTCCACTCGTCGCCCAGGTCGTAGCGGTGGGGGTAGGCGTGCCGCGCGGCCAGGAGCAGCGCCGCGTCGCCGATCACCAGCACGGCCTCGTGCGGCAGATGCGCCAGCCCGTCGAGATCGGCCGCCTCTGCCCGAGCCTGGGCGAAGTGGGGGCGCACCTTCCACACGTCGCGACACAAGAGCTCCAGCAGGCCGACCGCGGTGCGCGAGGAGGCGGTGAGCAGGACCGTCCGGTCGTCCAGCTGGCCGACCGGCCGCCGGCTGAAAAGCGCCACACTGCGCACCGGACCGTCGCAGGAAATCGCGAGGTCGGGGAGCAGGACGTAGTCGCGCGCATTGCGGGCGTATTCGACTGCACTGACCACGGACAGGTCCAGCTCGCCGGCCGCGAGCAGATCGTTGAGCTCCGACGGCGTGCCGGTCACGAGCTCCGCGGCGAGCGGGGTGACGCCCCGGTCGATGGCCCCATAGACGGGGTAGCAGTTGATGTAGCCGATGCGGCCGAGTCTCATGCGACTCATGTGCCTCGCCACCCCGGGCTTGCGCCCGGCGTCAGTTGTCGTTCCCTACTCGGCACTGTCGACCCCCCGCAGCACCGGCGGGCTGTGCTGACCCCGGGCGCGAGCCCGGGGACGATGGGAGATCTGGAAGGTCGGACCTTCCGGCCCAGTAGCCCGTGCGACACTCTGTCCGGGCACCCAGTCCTCGAAGGTCCGCACCGTCTGGTACAGCGAATCACGCTCCACGGGCTCCTTCCCCGCCCCCCGGATCAGCCCGACGATCTGATCGTACGACAACCACATGGGCGTCCCGGCACCCGCTTCATGGTACACGCGCTCGAACACCACTGTGCCCTCGAGATCGTCGCACCCGAAGGTGAGGGCGACCTGTGAGATGAACGGCGTCACCATGGGCCAATGGGTCTTCACATGCGGAATATTGTCGAGCACCAGCCGACCGATGGCGATGTTCTTGAGATCGTCGAAGCCCGACGTCGCGGTTCCGGTCCGGCCGAGCGCCTCGCCCAGCTCATTGTGGTCGGGGTGATAGGCCAGCGGGATGTAGGTGAGGAAGCCGCCCGTCTCGTCCTGGAGCGCGCGCAGGGCGAGCAGGTGGTCCACCCGGTCCGCCATGGTCTCCACGTGTCCATAGAGCATTGTGCAATTCGACGGCAGGCCGAGGCGGTGGGCCTCGCGATGCACCGACAGCCATTCCTCGCCGGTGAGCTTCTTGTCGGCAATGGTGGCGCGTGCGGCGGGGCTGAATACTTCGGCGCCGCCACCCGGGAGGCTCGTGACGCCTGCATCCT
>DASQAM010000321.1:0-1535 GCA_035635735.1 Gemmatimonadales bacterium
CGGAGTCGTTCCAACGCCGCTTCGGCGACACACCGTTCGAGCGCCCCGGCGTCACCGGCATGCGGCGCAACGCCACGGCGGTGCTCGCGAACCGCCGTCGGCGTCGCCCATGATCGAAGTTCCCGCGCCGCAACGCGCGCAGGCCGCCGCGATTCAGCACCGGCTCAGCGAAGGGCTCGCCAGGATCGATCCGCATCACCGCCTGCTCGGGCGCCCCGTAGCCTACCGGATCATCGACGGCACGACGCTCGAGATCACGTATCGGGACGTGCCGGGGATCGCGGAAGCCGAGGTGCTGGGGGTGAAGCGCCTGATCGGCGTCGAGTGCTTCTGCACGGTCGCGCCCCAGACGGCGGAAACCGTGCTCGTGCGCTTCGTCGCCTCTCTCAAGTAGCCGTCGTCAGCCGTATCACGGGGAGCTCGGGGGGGTTGCCCCACCGCGGGATCCACGCGCTGCCCACGCCCGCCGAGACGTAGAGCCAGCACTGCCCCACGCGCTTCAGCCCATGCAGGTACTTCCGGCCGAACTGCGACGGCGCCGTGATCGGCCCAAGGAGCGGCAGGTGCGCCTGGCCGTTATGCGTGTGTCCCGCCAGCATCACGTCTACTCGCAGCCCCGCGGGGAGGTATTCGATGAGATCGGGATTGTGTGAGATGAGCACACGTGGCACGTCCGCCCCAACACCGGCGAACGCCTCGTCGGGCCGGACGGCTCCGTGCGTGAAGTCGTCCACGCCACCCACCGCCAGAATCGCTGCTCCCCGACGGATGAGCTGGTGCCGGTTGTGGAGCAGCGTCGCGCCACTACGCTCGACCGCAGCCCCGACCTGGTCGGGGTCTACCCAGTGGTCGTGGTTCCCGAGCACGGCCACCACGCCGTCGCGCCCGCGAAAGCGCGCCAGGACCCGCTCGAGCCCATCCATGTCGCTGCGCGCGTGGCTGACGAAATCGCCGCCCAGCACCACGAGATCGGCGTCGAGCTCACGCACCCGGTCGGCCATGCGCGCAAGCCACCACGTGGGGACGGCGGGACCATGGTGCAGATCGGTGACCAGTGCCAGGCGGTAGCCCACGAGCCCGGGGGGAAGGCCCTCCACGGGGACCGCGATGTCCGGTGTCTCGAGCCGGGCGCGATCCCAGCGGATGAAGGGACGCGCCAGCCGCTCGGCCAGCCACCCGAGCGGTCGCTTGGTGACGCGCTCGAGCAGCGGTGGGCGCCGCTCCCGCGCGGGCGGGTAACGGCGGGGATGGATGAACAGCCCGATCACCTCGCGACGAGGCGCGCGACGACGTCGTACAGGAAGTGCACCCCGAAGGCCAGGTCGTCGAGGCTCACTCGCTCGTCGTTGCCGTGTACGCCCCGCGACTCGGCCTGACTCAGAGGGAAGGGCGATAGGCCGTAGCTCACGATGCCCAGGCGTCGGAAGTAATGGCTATCCGTGAAGCCGGTGAGGGGCGGCGTGGTGATGAGCGCATCGGGCGTGCGCTCGCGCGCCGCGGCCACGATGGCGCGAAACAGCTCCGTCTCGGTCGGG
>DASQAM010000322.1:0-8968 GCA_035635735.1 Gemmatimonadales bacterium
GCGATCGTCGCTTTGAAGGCGCGCGTTGACGCCGAGGGCGTCGACCGCTAGGGTACGGGCCATCATGAGCACGATCATCTCGGTGCGCGCGCGCGAGATCCTCGACAGTCGGGGCAACCCGACCATCGAGGCGGACGTGACTCTGTCGAGCGGCGCGGCCGGACGGGCCGCCGTGCCGAGCGGCGCCTCCACCGGGGAGCACGAAGCCGTGGAGCTGCGCGACGGCGATCAGAAGCGGTTCGGCGGCAAGGGCGTGCTCGAGGCGGTGAAGAACGTAAACGAGGTGATCGGCCCGCGGCTCGAGGGCATGTCGGCCGAGGAGCAGATCGCGGTGGACTACGCGATGCTCGATCTCGATGGCACCCCCAACAAGAGTCACCTCGGGGCCAACGCCATTCTGTCGGTATCGATGGCCGTGGCGCGGGCGGCGGCCCAGGACGCCGGCCTCACGCTGTACCGCTATCTCGGAGGGCCGGTCACCAACGTCCTCCCCGTACCGATGATGAACATCCTCAACGGCGGCGCGCACGCAGCCAACACGGTCGACTTCCAGGAGTACATGATCGTGCCGATCGGGGCCGAGAGTTTCCCCGAGGGCCTCCGGATCGGCGTCGAGGTGTTCCACTCCCTCAAGAAGGTGCTGGCCAAGCGCAATCTTTCCACCGCGGTGGGAGACGAAGGGGGATTCGCACCCAATCTCGCGAGCGACGAGGCGGCGCTCGAAGCCGTGATGGCGGCGATCGAGGGCGCCGGGCTCGAGCCTGGGAAGGACGTCGCCATCGCGCTCGACCCGGCGGCGTCCGAGCTCTACCAGGAGGGGAATTACGCCTTCAAGAAGAGCGGCGCCGGCACGAAGTCGTCGGACGAGATGGTCGCGCTGTACAAGAGCTGGATCGACCGCTACCCGATCGTGTCGATCGAGGACGGGCTGGCCGAGGACGACTGGGCGGGATGGGCGAAGCTCACCGAAGCGCTGTCCGCCCGCGTGCAGCTCGTCGGCGACGATCTCTTCTGCACCAACATCGAGCGGTTGGATCGCGGCATCGAGGAGAGCGTGGCGAACGCGATCCTCATCAAGCTGAACCAGATCGGCTCGCTCACCGAGACCCTGCAGTGCATCGCGCACGCGCGGTCCAACGGATACGGCGCCGTGATCTCGCATCGCTCCGGCGAAACGGAGGACACGTTCATCGCCGACCTCGCGGTGGCGACCGGCGTGGGGCAGATCAAGACCGGGAGCGCCTCGCGCACCGACCGTGTCGCCAAGTACAACCAACTGCTGCGCATCGCCGAAGAGCTGGGCGACACGGCGTACTACCCCGGCCGGCATCTGTACGGATTGTGACGCGCCCGCGGCTGATCGGGATCGCCGCGGCGGTCGTGCTCGCGGGATTGGCCTTTCAGGCGGGGGAGTACGGCACGCTCGACTGGCTCAAGCTGCGCAGCCGGCTCGCCGAGGAACGCCGCGCCGTACGGGAGCTCGAGCGGCAGCTCGATTCGCTGCAGCGCCTGGCGCGCGAGCTCGAGACCGACCCGGCCGCTCAGGAGCGCGCGGCTCGCGAGCAGTTCGGGATGATCCGGAAAGGCGAGCTGTTGTATCGGTTGGTGCCGAACGTCGACGCGGCAAGCGAGGACTCGGGGCCGATTCCGCGGTAAGGGCTGCTTACTGTCCTCCCACCACGACGGATACGCTGATCGCTTCGAGCATCTGGCTGCCGTCGCCACCTCCCCGCACCGCCGCGTCGTCCACCCGGTAAGCCAGACGCAGCGCGAACGGTCGATTCGGCGGGCGATAGGTCACGCCCGCCTCGCCTCCCTGCACCCGACCGGCCCCGGCCACCAGATTCACCTGCGAGGACACCGCGCGCCACAGCTCCACGTAACTCATCAGGCCGGAGGTCACGATCGGCGCGTCGACGCGGGCCCGGGCCTGCCAAAACACCCAGCGCTCGGTGACGGCGTCCGTGATGTACGCCCGCACGAAGGGACCAACGCTCATTTCGAGCCAGGGGAGAGGCCGCGCGGCAACGAGCAGTCGGCCTTCGATCAGGTCGCGCTTCGCGCTCGTCTGATCCGCCGCCTGCAGCGTGCCGCTCGAGAGGCCCAACCCCACGCTGAATCCATTGAAGACGAGGCGACCTTCGCCGCCGAGGACCGGTCCGCGCAGCCGAATCGCGCCGGCCCCCGCAGGCGCCGTGTCGCTCCGCACCCACACAAACCCCGCGTCCCCGCGGAATAACACACTCGGCCGCCCCTGGGAATGGGCGAGGACCGGCGCGGCGAACGCCAGGACTCCGATCAGTCTGATGATTCTCATGGCGATCCTCGCTCCGCGATGGTCTCGGGTCCTGCGCGGACGACCAGCCGCATCGTGCGCAACCGGGCGGCGTTCTCCGCCTTCACGGCGTCGACCCTTCGCTTCCAGGCATCGCGCTGCGATGCGTTGGCGCGCACGTTGGCGTCGAGTGGGCGAGGCTTCCGCGCGAAGAAACCGACCAGTCCGGAGACGCCCACCGCGGCGCCGACCGCGTAGCGCGCGCCGGTCGCGTCCTTGCCCTGCGCCATGAGCGACGGGAGCGCGACCACGGCGACCCCGGCGACGAGCCCCGCGGCGAGCGACTGGAAGGCCGGCCCCGTCGAGGTCCGCTCCGGCAGGAGCGCTGGTGTTGACGGCCAGGGCAGGGTGTCCGGTGGCTGTTGCTTGACGTCGAGCACCACCTGGCGCGCGCGCGGCCCGTCCGCCGTGGGGCTCCGCGGCATCACCCGCAGGATGTAGCGGCCATCCTCGGCAGGCGTTCCCGCCGCCGTGAGGCCGTCCCAACTCAACACCAGGGTGTCGGCCACCGGCCCGTTATACAGCTCCCGCACCGGTGTCCCGTCTTCCCGCGCCAGGGTGACCGTCAGATCCGCTAGCGAGCTCGTGAGTAGCCGTGCCTTGAAGGGATCGACCCTGGTGCGCATCGTGGTTACGGGCGGGACGACCACGGCGACTGCCTTGGTGGACCGGCGTACTTCCTGGAACAGATTCGTGACCTGTGGCGGGAATACCAGCTCGTCCGGCTGATAACGCGGGTTGAGCAGGATCAGCTGGCGGAACACGGCCACGGCGGAATCGCGCTGTCCTCGGAACAGCTGCGTCGCCGCGAGATACGTGAGCGCCCGCGTCTGCAGCGAGTCCGCGAGCCCCGTCACGGAATCGCGTCGCAGGCTCCGCTCCAAGAGCGCCGCTGCCGCGTCATATTCCAGGGCCTGATACCGGCGCACGCCCTGTCCCAGGAGGTCGCTCGCCGCCTGGGCGCGCGCCACTCGCGCTCCGCACAAGAGCAGCGACACGGCGAGAACGACGCTAGCGCGCGTCACGGGCTATCGCTCCACGAGCGCGATGTCCGTGATGCGGAGCCGCTGCCCCGACGCCACGTCGATCACGCGGTCGTACGGCCGGTAGCCGTCACGCTCCACCCGCAGCCGGTGCTGACCGGGTGCGACCGTGCGATCGATTTGTGGCGTGTTGCCGATGGGCTGACCGTCGAGATACACGCTGCCCCACGGGATCGCGTTGACTGACAAGAGACCGGGCTCCACGAGCCGCCGGTCCACTACCGACGGGGCGGCGCGGGGCGGCGGCGCCGGCCGCTTCACGACCGGGGCCCGAGTCGTGACCAGCGGGCGCGTCGGGCGCACCGGCGCCGGTGTCCTGTATGACGGCGGCGCGGGGTCCGACGTGAGCGGCCGGAGCGTCTCACTGCTCGCGGTCGGGGCCATCGGTGGCACCGCCGTGGCGGGTGCCGGAGCCCTCGCGACGGGTTCTCGACTCGCCGGAGACGCAGGTCTCGAGGAGATGCCGAGCCACGCGGCGCCCCCGCCGAGTGCGACCAGCAGTCCCGCAGCGGCGGCAGCGAGCCGGCCGCCGAGCGGCCGAGCCGCGGGGTCTCGGTCGGCGTCCACGATCACGACCGGTGTACCCGGTCCCTTCTTCCGTGGATGCGCGCCGAACCACGCCGTCCGCGCGTCCGGTCGCGTGCCCCCGAGGGCCGCGACGAAGTCGAGCACACTGGGAAACCGGTCGGCCTGCCGACTCGAGACCGCGCGGCGCAGCGCCTGCGAGACGTGCAGAGGGAGTCCGGGGATGCCGTCCTCCGCGGCGGGGAGCCTGTCACCCATCGGCGTTCCGGTGAGACACTCGTAAGCGATCGCCGCCAGCGCGCGCTGATCCTCCCCCGCCTCCGGTGCCGGGCCGCCGACCGCGCCGTCGGAAGCGGTGTCGAGCAGCCCGCGCATGGCGAAGTCATCCACCAGAGCCCACTCGTTGGCATCCACGATGATGGTGCCGGGTGTCAGGGCTCCGTGGGCCACGCCGCGGCGGTGCGCGTAGTCCAGCGCGCTGGCGACCTGCTCGAAGATGCGCAGACAGGCCGAGAGCTCGAGTGGCCCAATAGTCTGCAGCATGGTCGCGAGCGATTGGCCCTCGACGTGCTTGGTGGCCCACCACAGGAAGTTCTCCGTGGCGCCGTGCCGGTAGACCGGGACGATGTGCGGGTGAGCGAGCTGCGCCGCGGCGTCGGCCGCGGCGTGGAAGCGATCCTCCGCTGGCCCCACGTCCGCGCGCGGCACGACCTTCAGTGCCAGCGGCCGCTCCTCCGCGTCGCGGGCCAGGTAGACGATGGGCCCGGGTGGTCGCTGCAGCAGGCCCTCGATGCCGAATTCGCGCGCCAGCTCCCGTCGTGCGTCGAGCTCGTTCGGCGCCGCCGGCGGGGGCGGGGGCGGGGGCGGGGGCGGAGCTTCGTCCACGGCAACTGTCGCGGCGGAGGCATAACCGCACAGCCAGCAGGTCGCGGCGGCCTCGGAGAGCTCGGTGAGCGTGCACCGCGGGCAGCGCATCACAGCACCGTGATGTTGAACGACGCGCTCTCGACCACGACCGCACCCCCCGCAAACGCAGCGGTGAGTGTGTAGCCGTTGCCGACCACGTCGATGCTCAGATTCGCGAAGGTAGCGACGCCGTTCACCGCGGGGACGGCCCTGTTGCCGGACAGTGTGCCCGGCACAAGCACGCCACCGTTGTGCCCAATCGCGATCAGGACGGAGCCGGTGAAGTTGGTCGCCTGGTTACCGAACGCGTCGTACGCCGTGACCTGAACGGGCGGCTGGATCGTGGCCCGCGCCGGCGTGTTGCTCGGTGGCACTGTGAATGCGAGCCGCGTCGCCGTCCCCGGGACGATGTTGAACGCCGAGCTGGGAGCGTTCGGGAGACCGCTCGCCGTGGCGGCCAGACTGTAGCCGGACGCCGCTTTGTCGATTCGCAAGTTGGAGAAGGTGGCCAGCCCGTTCACCGCGTTGACGGTCTGCGGGGCCAGCGGGTCGCCGCCCGGATTTGCGTCGAGCGACACCGTTATCGGACCGGTGAAGGTGGTAACCCTGTGGCCGGCGCTGTCGAGCGCCGCAACCTGCACCGGCGGGATGGCAGTGCCCGCCGCCGTCGTCTGGGGCTGCTGCGTGAACGAAAGGGTCCGGGCCGATCCCGGCCCCGGGCTCGGGACCGCGGTGATGTTGAACGGCGCGCTCTCCTGGGAGGCCGAGCCGCTGTCGATGGTCGCGACCAGCGTGTAGCCGTCGCCGATCTGATTGATGCTCAGGTCCGGGAACGTCGCCACGCCGGCGGAGGCCGCCGCGGGCGACCGCCCCGAGAGGCGCGCGTTGAGAACACTCGGGTCCTTGCCGAGCGCGAGCGTGACGTCGCCCGTAAAGCTCGTCACGACGTTGCCCACCGAGTCGAACACGGTGACCTGCACCGGCGGTTGGATGATGCTGTCCTTCATGGCATCGGTTGGTGGTGCCGTAAACGCGAGTCTGATCGAGCCCGACCCGGGAGGCGGCGCGTGGCTGCCGCCCGGGGCGCTGTTGAACAGCTTGTCGAAGTGACACCCCGCCACCAGCGCGGCGACCAGCGCAACACGCAGCGTCTTCATGGTCTGCCGACTCGGGATGCAAGCAGCGCACCGCGTCCGCAGGCGTCAGGACGCGCGGTTCGGCGGAATTCGTGGGAGGCGGCGGCGCTACGTGTGGATTCGATGCAACGGGTGTGTCGTGAGCCCTACGGTTCGGCGGGCCACCTTGCATTCTGCGGGGGCCAGGGCGCATTCGTCCAGATTGAATCCGGCCGGACACGGACTCTCATCCAACGGCCTCGCGTCAGCGGACGAGTGGCCCGCAGCTTGAACACGATTCGTTAGGCGGCCTCGAGCACGATGCAGTACCGGCACTAGTCCGAGGACGGCAATGAGTGTGCACCGCTCAGTTTTCTGGATCGTCCTCCTCGGAAGCGCCGCACTCCCTGCGTGCAAGAATGGCACGGAGCCACCGGGGTTGCCGACGCTGGCCGTCCGCGACACCACGCTGCTCGTCGATGAGAGGTTCATCGTTCCCGTTACGGCCCGGGATGCCAGCGGCCGGCTGATCAAGAATCCTTCGGTCACTTTCAGTTCGTCGGCGCCGTCCGTCGTTTCCATCAGCGGGCCGGGCGTCGTCACAGCCATCTCACTGGGAACTTCGGTGTTGACCGCCACTATGGACGGGATCGTGACCCAGGCCACCATCACCGTCGCGCCGCATTTCACCCATCTCGCCGTTGGTGCGGAGCACGCGTGCGGCATCACTGGACGTGGAGAGGTCTACTGCTGGGGGACGTCTTTCCGCGGCGAGCTCGGGCCCGCATCCGGCATGCAGGATTGCAGCGCACGCTTCGGACCGGGCGTTCTCTGCAGCCCCATCCCGATCCGATCGTCCAGCCTGCATCCCGTGGAGATCGTGGCGGGCGACATGCATACGTGCGCCCTCGTTGCGGATGGCACGGCGTATTGCTGGGGAGCGAATTTCTATGGCCAGGCGGGTACCGGCAGCCTCTCGGACGAGCCGGTCCCCACCACCGTGGCCGGCGGACACACCTTCGCGCACCTCGTCGCGGGACGGATGCATACCTGTGGTGTCACCACCTCGCGTGCCGCGTATTGCTGGGGGTGGGATTGGACCGGTGCGCTGGGCGCTGGTGATGTCTCGGCCGAGCGCTGCGTGTTCTTCAGCAGTGACCCGTGCAGTCGCACGCCGCGGCTGGTGGTCGGCGCTCATGAGTGGGCACAGCTGGCCGCAAACGATCGCGCGACCTGTGGGCTCACGACCTTGGGCGAGCTCTACTGCTGGGGGCTCGACGTTGGAGGCAACGACGGGCAATACTGCCAGACGCCCGACAATCTCACCGGCTGCACCCGCACTCCGATTCTCATTCCCTCGGCAAAGGCGTACAAGGCTACGAGCATCGGCGATGTGCATCACTGCCAACAGGCGCTGGACGGGACGCTGGAATGCTGGGGCGCCAACTACTGGGGCATGTTCGGGGACGGCACGGTGAATTCGTCTCCCACCGCAGTCACGGCCGCCGGCGGAGCGACGTACGCGTCCTTCGTGGCCCTTCGCACCGGGACGTGCGCGCTCACGAGCGACGGACAGGCGCAATGCTGGGGCCGTGGAGGCGACGGCGCCGTCGGCAACGGCGCTCTCCAGGACGCGCTCTCTCCTGCGGACGTCCGCGGCGGGCACCGCTTTCTTTCGCTCGCTGCCAGCGGTGTCTCAGACTTCGTCTGCGGCATGACCGACCCGGGGCGGGCTTACTGCTGGGGGCTAGGCGCCTATGGTCAGCTCGGCAACAACGCGTTTCTCTCGGCAAGCGAGCCGGTGCTCGTCGGCCTCATCCCAACGTCCCCGGGCGCGAGTCCGAAACGCGGAATCCCGTGAAGGTAGGAGGTATGGGAGTTAGAGGATCGGCTGCCACGTCAAAGTCTGGCACTCCCCCAGCGGCCTAGGCTCCGCTAAGTTCTTCAGTTCAGCTCGTGATATCAGCGAAATAACGGGGAAACAAGCGAGCAAACATCAGGCGCCGATCGAGACATAACTCCTTACGGCGGCGTAGCTCAGCTGGTTAGAGCAGCGGAATCATAATCCGCGGGTCGTCGGTTCGAGTCCGACCGCCGCTACTCCCGCCCCGGCGTGTCCGCCGGGGCGGTGACGTTTGCCGGGCAGGCACTCAACTTCCGAAGTACCAACGCACCAACGCCGTCGCGTTCGTCCCCAGGTCATGCCCTTTCGTATCCGCGGCGGTGAACGTCGCGGGGCCGCTTTGAGTCCATTGGGGCGTCCCGCTGTGGAGGTAACCGAACCCGACCTCGCCGCCGATGCTCAGATGCGAGAAGAGGTGCTCGCCGCCGAACACGACGCTGGCGTACCAGCTGCTCTGCGTCTCCGTGAGCGACGAAGCCGACGATCCGTCGGTGATATTAGCTCGTGTCCACGCGAGGCCGAAGCGCGGCCCGTAGTAGAGGATAGTCGCCCCATCACCCGGCTGCTGCGTCCCGAGCACGCCGACCCCGATCAGCAGCACCCGGGTCGATCCCGACAGGCTGTTCGCGGGCGCCGTGGGATCGCTCGCGACTTCGTGAAACGAGCTGGACCGCCACCCGATTTGCGGCTCGAGCCGGAAGTGACGGCCGAGGTTCAGGGGAACGAACACGTTGAAGAAGCCGGCGAGCTGTCCGGCCGGGCTTGCGACAGTGAAGGCCATTCCAACGCCGGTCTTGGGGGCGTACACCTGGCCCGCGGCAGACGCTCGGCAGACGCTCAGGATCCCCAGCGCAATTCCGATGGCTCGCATGATCGCCTCGCAGCAGAAGTTAGGGGTGGTGTTCGTACCTTCACGAAGAACCCCCCGCTCGTAGGCCGCAAGTCGGGCGGCGCGCCCTATCGCCTCACCCGGGGGCTTGAAGTCCGCTCCAGACCACCGGCCGAATGTCCCGCGAGCGCTCCGCGGCGTAGGCCTGCGCGGCGCGCAGCAACGCTTCGTACTCGCCCCGCCACTCGGCCGGCATGTTGGCGCGGAAATGGGCCGCCGTCATCACCGTTCCACTCGGGCGATCCGCGGCGC
>DASQAM010000323.1:0-2210 GCA_035635735.1 Gemmatimonadales bacterium
CGAGGCTTCGCCGTCCGTCCCGTTCTTGTCGAGCACTTCGAACACGCCGTCGGCCGCCTGACTGAGCAGGATCTTCGTCGTAACGGCGTCGCCGGTGCGGCTCCCGAGGTCGACGAAGATGACGTTGCCGCTCCCATTCCCGTTCATGTTGGGGTTCTTGTCGTGCGAGACCCCGATGATGTTGAGATTGAAATGCGAGCCGCTGGGCGCGCCATTGCCCGTCATGGCCTTCTGCGCCGCGGCTCCAGTCGTCGCGGTCAGCGTGGCCGCCACAGCGGCAGCCAGGTGGAATGTCAAACGCATGAGTCCTCACTTCGAAGCGGGCGCAGGGGGGCTTGATCGAGCCGTCTTGTCCCACGGCTCCCAGTCACTATGGACCCAGTGTCACTGCGCGCGGAGTGAGGTGTCTCACGCCGGTCGCGGCCGTCTGTCGACGGTCGGTGCCGGCCATCGACCGACACTTTGGGTCACTAGGCACGCACGGCGAAGGCTCGTACTTTAGGACCTTGACCGCTTCTTGGCACACGCTGCTCGACGTCGCGCTCCGCACGTCGGTCGTCTACCTCGCCCTGCTCGTCGGGCTCCGGCTCACCGGCGCCCGCCAGCTCGGGCAGATGTCCACGTTCGACCTGGTGCTGCTCCTCATCATCGCGAATGCGGTGCAGAACGCGATGGTGGGCCCAGACACGAGCCTCGCCGGTGGGCTCGTGGCGGCGGGCGTCCTGATCGGCTGGCATCGGGTGATCGACTGGTGGCGCGTCCGGAGCCGAGGCGTCTCCAAGCTGCTCGCGGGCGAGGGCGTCATGCTCATCCACGAGGGAAAAATCCTGCAGGAGCACTGCGTGCGGGCCGGGATCACGCACGACGAGCTGCGGCAGGCCCTGCGCGAGCACGGCGTGGCGAACATCCAGGACGTGATGCTCGCCGTGCTCGAGCCGGACGGGGCGATCAGCGTGGTGCGATACGACGACATCAAGGCGGGCGACCGGCCGCATCGACGTATCAGGGCAATTCGCAGGAATCAGTAGAGATCAGGCAGGAATCAGGCAGAGAACAGAACGGGCAAAAACTAGACGCGCAGACGGTGTTGCACGTCCTGCTCAGTGCCCCCTGTGCTATTAGATTTACTCTCGCATGCCCACCATCCAGATCAAGAAGACCGGCGAAGAACCCGGCGCCGCCTCGCTCGCCGTTACTGTACCGGTGGAGCAGGTGCAGGAGGCGGAGGCACGCGCCACGTCCGCCTACCAGCAGCGGGCCCGGCTTCCCGGGTTCCGCAAGGGAAAGGCGCCCGCGGCGCTCGTGAAGCGGCAGTTCGCCGAGGACATCCGGCAACAGACGCTCGAGGACCTGATTCGCGAGAGCTGGAAGGCGGCGCTCGCGCAGGAGGCGCTGAAGCCGATCGCGGACCCCCACATCCACAATCTCAAGTGGGACGCCGGGACCCCGGTCACCTTCGAGTTCCACGTGGAGGTGAAGCCCGAGCTCACGCTCGAGCGCATCGGTAAGTTCCATCTGAAGCGCACGGCGCCCAAGGTCACTGAAGACCGGGTGCTGGCCCAGCTCAACGAGCTGCGGGAGCAGAAGGCGCCGTGGACACCGGTCGCGGCAGACAAGCCCAAGCCCAAGGACCTGGTGCAAGTGACGATCGCGACCCGCGAAGGCGATGCAGTCAAGGATCCCCAACCCTATCAGCTGGTGCTGGGCGAGGGGCGTGCGATCCCAGAGGTCGAAGAGCGGATCATGGGTATGCTGGCTGGCGAGACCGTCGACGCCACTGTCCGGTTCCCGAGCGACTTTCCCGAGGAGGCGAAGCGGGGACAGCCACGCGACATCCGCATCACCCTCCACGAGGTGAAGCGGCAGCAGCTGCCCGAGCTGGACGACGCGTTCGCGCGCGAGGTGGGGGACTTCGAGTCGCTCGAGGCCCTCCGCAAGGTCGTGCGGGAGGACCTCGAAAAGGAGGCCGAGCGCGAGGCGGACGCCCAGGTGCGCCGGGACTTGATCGAGCAGATCGTGCAGGCCAACCGCGTCGTGGCGCCGCGACCGCTGGCCGAGCGCGCGCTGGGCGTGTACGCCCAGGCCTACGGCATCCCGGAGGACCGCTGGCCCGACTTCGCGCAGGAATTCCGGCCCGTGGCCGAGGCGCAGGTGCGGCGGGACCTGATCCTGGACTGGGTCGTGGAGCACCATGGGCTGCGCGCGACCGA
>DASQAM010000324.1:0-3993 GCA_035635735.1 Gemmatimonadales bacterium
GGGGTCTTCCTGCCCGTGTATCTCATCACCGTGCTCTTGGCTCCCCATTTCCATCGCGTGGCCAAGAACCGACAGGTGAAAGCGTTCGTCGATGGCGTCACGGCCGCAGCCACGGGGGCCATCGCCGGGGCGGCCGTGATCCTCGGGCGGCGGGCGCTCATGGACGGGCCAACGATCCTCGTCGCGCTCGTGACCTTGGCGCTCCTGCTGCTCCCCACGAAGATCCCGGAACCAGTGTTAATTGTTGCCGCGGGAATTGTCGGGCTCGTGCTTAAGGGCATGTGGTGAGGACGCGCGTCAGCATCGCGCTCGCGGGGATCAGCATAGTGGGTCGCATGGGAGCGGCTCAACAGGATAACTCGGGAGGCGGGAGAGCGAGCGCTGCGACGATTCGAGCGACGCTGATCCGGGCGCCGGTGACGCTCGATGGCAGGCTGGATGAGCCGTTCTGGGCGGCAGCGGACTCGATCGACGACTTCCGTCAGCGCGAACCGCTTGAGGGGTCCCCCGCCACGGAGCGGACGGTCATCAGGGTGGCGCGTGACGTCGACGCTCTGTATATCGTCGTGCGCTGCTACGACTCCAACATGCGCAGCGTGCGGGCCAGCCAGCTCCGGCGGGACGCCGATCTTTCGAGCGACGACAACGTCCAGCTCCTGATCGACAGCTTCGACGACCGGCGCAGCGCCTTCGTGTTCGCCACGAATCCGAACGGTGCCCTGTGGGACGCGCAGTTCTCAGGCGTCGACGAGTTGAACGAAAACTGGAACGGTATCTGGGACGTCGCCGTCTCGCGCGACAGTGCCGGATGGACGGCGGAGTTCCGTATCCCGCTGCTCGCGCTGCGGTTTCACGCCGGGACCAACCCAGAGTTTGGGTTCAATGTCCGGCGCTTCATTCGACGCAAGAACGAGGAAGACCTGTGGCGCTCGTACGGCCGGGTGCAGGGGTTCTACCGCCTGAACACCGAAGGAACGATCACCGATCTCGGGGATTTGCACCGTCCCCACGATCTCGAGCTGTACCCGTATGCGCTCGGTCGGGCCGTAGAGACGGAGCACGATAGCGTCGGCGGGGAGACAACGGGCGGTTATTTCGGCGGCAAGGGCGGGGTCGACGCTAAGCTCGGCATCACGCCGACGTTGACCGCGGACGTCACCGCCAGCACCGACTTCGCGCAGGTAGAAGCCGACCAGCAGGTGGTCAACCTCACCCGATTTCCCTTCTTCTTCCCCGAAAAGCGCCAGTTCTTCCTCGAATCGAGCGGCTTGCTCGACCTCGGCACGCCTGGACGGGTGCAGCTGTTTTACTCGCGCCGCATCGGCCTCGACACGAGCGGTGCGCCGGTGCCGATCCTCGCGGGGGGCCGGCTCTACGGGCGTCTCGGGCCATGGAGGATCGGTGTCCTCGACGCGCAGACCGGCGGGGCAGACAAGGCCAACGACGCGGTCGTTCGGGTCCAGCATGACCTGTTCGACCGGTCGTACGTCGGGGCGATCGGCACGCTCCACGCAGGATCCGGTGGTCAAGGTGTGCAAGGGGCGGGAGGCGTGGACCTCGACCTCCCGCTCGTGGCCCACGGGGCCAACCTTGAGCCCAAGTTCTGGATTGCCGGCAGCCAAACGCCGGGGATGCCTGGGACCCCGCTCGCCTGGCGGCTCTCCACCGATAACCCGAACGATCTGTTCGACAATTTCGTCTCACTCTACCGCATCGACTCGGGGTTCGCCCCGCCCTTGGGTTTCGTCCGTCGCACGGGGATCTGGGAGACGACGGGGCACGTGGACTTCATGCCGCGGCCAGGCGTGCTCGGGATCCGGCAGCTCGACTTCACGTTTCCCATCCCGAGCTGGGATATCATCGCGAACGAAGCGGGCTCACTCTTGCGGAGCGCGGACTGGCAGACGGCGTGG
The DNA here is from genome assembly GCA_035635735.1 of Gemmatimonadales bacterium. Lineage (GTDB taxonomy): Bacteria > Gemmatimonadota > Gemmatimonadetes > Gemmatimonadales > GWC2-71-9 > AG41. The sequence continues at coordinate 1,914 of DASQAM010000324.1, forward strand.
TTCGAGTGGCGGGTGCTCGGCGGGGACCGGCAGAATGGCGATCGCTTCGAAGTGAACTTCCAGCGCCTCATGGACGCGCCCACTGACGCCTTCGACATCTTCCGCCGGGTTGTGATTCAGCCCGGCCGGTATTGGTGGTCCCGTTACGAGCTGCAGTACTTCATGAACCTGGGTCGTCCCCTGAGCGTCGGCGCATTCGTGAATTGGGGCCAATTTTACGGGGGTCACAGCACCGATCTCGAGCTTACGGCGGCGTGGCGCGGCGGTGGCCACCTCATCGTGAGCACCGACCTGACCCGGACAACGGCCGACCTGCCGGTCGGTGCGTTCACGGCGGTCTTGTCGGCGAGCCGGTTGGAGTACGACTTCACTACCCGCACGAGCCTACTCGCGTTCGTGCAATACGACAATGAGAGCGAGCGCGTCGACTTCAATGTCCGATTCCACTGGATACCGGTGATCGGGGATGATCTGTTCGTGGTGTGGAACTCCGGATACACCACCGAGCCGCTCGCCCGGTTTCGCTTCCCGGACACCCGGGCACTGGCCCGCCCGCTCAACGGGGCATTCGTCGTCAAGGTAGTGCACCGTCTCACGCCGTAGGGAGGATGGCTAATGCTCACGCGCACTCACGGCCTGGGATACGACACCCGCAAGCTGCTCGATGCGGTGCGGGCCGGTACGGCGAGTATTAGCTCGCCAGGGTTGCGGCTCGGGCGATCTCCCATGCCCCCGCCACGATCACGATGAGTCCCGAAAGTCGGGCTACCAGGGCCGGCGCGCGGACGACGCGTTCGACGGTGATGGCGAGCGCGGTCACCGCGATGACGGCGAGGTTCATCATTCCGGCGACGATGAGCACCGCCATGAACGGCAGGCAGCACAGTGCGCAATGGCTCCCCAGCGCGATCCCCCGCCGCCAGGACGCCCCCGGGTGCGCGACGCCGAGGCAGCCCTCGCGGTAGCATTCCAAGTGCCGAGCTTTCCAGAAGGTCAGCTGCACCAACCCCGCGGCGACCAACACAACACCGCGGGCGGTTGGTATGTTGCGCGCCAGCGTCGGCCAGCGTAGCTCTGCGCCTGCCAGCGCGAGACCCACGACGTACACCCCTGCGCCGATCGCGGCCCAGACCGCGAAGTAGCCCGCGCTCGTGAGAACATCCAGGCGCGTCCGCGCCAGCGTCGGGACCAGGGAGGGGAGCATCATCGTCGCCATCATGGCGACCCACATCCCTTCGAAGCCGACGGCGGCGCCCAGTTGAGTCTCGCCAGGCATCGGCATCCACACCATCGAGATGGTCCACCCGCCGGGCATGGTCATCCCCGCCATGGCCCGCGACCAGCGGAGCGTGGCTAGGGCGCTGACCACGAACAGCACGGCGCTGAGAGTCAGCAAGAGTCCCCGGCGAGTCACGACTTGAGCGTCCGCTCGAGCGCCGCGACGATGGCCGTCCAGCCCCGACGGTGCGCATCCACCTGATTGGCCGGGAGCTGCCGGTGCGTCAGGACCAGCTCGGTGCTGCCGCCACGCTCCAGCAGCTCCACCGTGACCAAGGTGGGGCGGTGGTCGGTATTGACCGAGAGCCAGGTGAAGGAGAGCAGCGATGGACGATCAATAGCCAGATACTCTCCCCAGTGCTCGACGTCCGCGCCCCGGTGCCGCATCACGATGCGAAACTTCCCCCCCACGTTGGGTTCGAGCTCGGTCACCTCGGCGCCCTCGCCGGTGCCCATCCAGCTCGCGAGGGAGGCCGGGTCCAGCCAGGCGTCGAACACCCGGTCCCGCGGAACGGGAAGCACGCGGCGGATCTGCACCGCGTCGGACGAATCGTTGGTCGCGCTCACGCCTGAGGTCCCCGGCTTCCGACGAGCAGCGCCTCCAGCGCGTCGAGCCGCGCTTCCCAGAAGCCGCGGTAGTGCTCGAGCCACCGGGTGGCCTCCCGCAGCGGCTCGGGCCGGAGCCTGAGCCAGTGCTCGCGGCCGCGGACGCGCCGGCGGACCAGCCCCGCGCGCTCCAGGACCTTCAGGTGCTTCGAGACCGCGTTGAACGAGATGGGGAACCGGCGCGCGACGCTGCCGA
>DASQAM010000325.1:0-2606 GCA_035635735.1 Gemmatimonadales bacterium
CCCCGGCCCGACGCGTGACCGCGGGGTCGCTGCGCTGACCATCCGAGAGCGAAGCCGGGCGCTGTGGACCAGGCTGGGCCAGCTGGACCCTCGCTGGCTGGTGTCGTTCCTCATCACGCTCGTCCTGGTGCTGGGCGAGGCGCGCTACGGCATCCTCGGCGGCTACGATCGGCTCGCCGTCGCCCTCGGCGTTTGCGTGGCGACCGAGCTGGCCCTGTCGCGCTGGATGCTGGGGCGCTTCGCGAACCCGCAGAGCGCCTACATCACCGGCATCAGCCTCGCGCTCTTGATCAAGCCGCGCGTCGATCTGCTCTGGCCGTTCGCGCTGGGCGGCTTCCTCGCGATCGCCTCGAAGTACGTGCTGCAGTACCGTGGCCGGCACCTCTGGAACCCGAGCAACTTTGCCATCGCCCTGCTCGTGCTGGCGGCGCCGGCGAGCGTCGCCATCCTGAGCCGCCAATGGGGCAACGACCTGGCCACGAATGCGGTGATCTGGTGCTTCGGGCTCCTCATCGTATCTCGAGTGCGCATGCTCCACGTCACGCTCACCTACGTGGCGTGCTTCGTCGCGCTTGCGGGGCTGCGCCATTGGATCGTCAGCGGCCCGCTGCTCGCGGAAATCGCGCCGATCACGGGACCGATGTACCAGTTGTTCATCTTCTTCATGATCACCGACCCCAAGACGACCGTGAGCTCGGTCCGGGGCCGGATCATCGTGGCTGCCGCCGTGGCCGCGGCGGAGGCCGTCATCCGTTTGGCGGGGGATTTTCACGTGGCCGCGCTGAGCCCGCTCTATCCGGCGCCGCCGATCCTCGCCCTCGCGATCGTCGGCCCGGTCGCGAACCTGATCGACCTCTACCGCACGGGGCGGTCCTCACCCCTTTGATCCCCTCTCCCTTCGGGAGAGGGGAAACTCAGCCCACTCATCGTGCCCCCTCTCCCGCAGGGAGAGGGGGACAGGGGGTGAGGACCTAGCGCGAGGTGCGCACCGGGCGCAGGATCTGTAGCCGGTCATTGTTGCGGGCGACGATGATCAGACGTTTGCCGTCTGCCTGGCGCAGCCATCCCAAGTGCCGCACCTGCCCCTCGATCATGAGGCCGCTCCGATCCATGTCGACCGCCGCGAAGCGGCCGTCTCCCATGCCGGAAAGCAGTAGCCCGTAACTGGCATCGTAGCGTCCGAGGACTGGCGGAACGCCGTACAGATTCCCGCCCACCAGGAGATCCGGCCGCCCGTCGCCATCGAAGTCGCCCACCAGGGCGGCGCGGATCGGCGCAAACTGCGCCTCGGCGGGGAGGGGCCGCAGGGTGAAGGTCCCGTTCCCGTTGTTCAGGGCCACGGAGCTCGCGAACACGCGGGCTTCTCGAACCGTCGCTTGGGCGAGCTCCCCGGCTGGGAAAATGTCCTCGACTCGAGCCGCGCCGAAATCCGCGTACGTGGCGTATCGGGCTCTCAACCGTGGGATCAGGCTGAGCAACTCGTCCCGACCGGCAAGCGGGTAGCTCACGCCCTGTTTGTAGAACGTGAGGATCTGCTCCAGCGTCCCGTTGTGGCCGAAGTCGCCCAGGTACATGCGCGTGGGCTGCGCCGGCGACGCCCGGAGGTAGGAGTTGAGCCCGTGGTTGCCGAGGACCAAGTCCGGGCGCCCGTCCCCGTTCAGGTCGGCGACGGTGACGCTGTTCCACCAGCCTTCCGTTCCCGCAAGCCCGGCCTCGGCGGTCCGGTCCACCAACCGACCATTTTCTTGATGGAATACGCGGACCGGCATCCATTCCCCGACGACGATCAAATCGAGCTTCCCGTCGTGGTCGTAATCGACCCAGGCGGCGGACGTCACCATCCCGACCTCCGCGAGCGCCGGAGCCTTCTCGAGCGTGACATCGCGGAAGTGCCCTGTGCCGTCGTTCTCCAGGAGATAGCTTCGGGGCGTGAAGCCGTAGTGGCGCGACACGACCCGCCGCCCGACGAACAGATCGAGATGCCCGTCACCATTCCAATCCCCCGGCACCACGCAGGAGCCACTCTCCAAAAGACGCGGGAGCGCCGACGGGTCCCGATGGAAATGCCCGCGGCCGTCGTTCAGGTAGAGCCGGTCCTGGAGGGGGGCGTCGTCCTTCTCGAACTCGTTGCCGCCGCTCACGACGTAGAGATCCGGACGCCCGTCCCCGTTGGCGTCGAAGAACACCGCGTCGACATCCTCGCTCAGACTGTCCGCCTGAAACGCGCCCTGCGGGCTCGCGCGGAACGTGCCGTCGGGCCGCTGGATGAAGAGCCGGCCGGCCTGCCATTTGGCGCCCCCGACGTAGATGTCGTCGCGGCCGTCGCCGTCGACGTCGCCGACGGCCAGGGCGGGGCCTTCGCTCGACAAGAGGTGCGGGATCAACGGCTCGCGGTGGAAGTCGTAGAAGCGATTCTCCCGGTGCGTGAAGTCGATGGCGAGGCGGTCAGTCACATCGGCGAACAGCGGCACTGACCCCGGGCGCAAGTCCGGGGAAGGGCGGGTGGCGTCCTGCTGCGACAGCGTGAGCGTGCGATCGACCTCCACGTTGGTCAACGTCTGAGAGCGGCGATCCGGCCAGGTGACGAGCAGAGAGTCGATCTGGGT
>DASQAM010000326.1:0-4549 GCA_035635735.1 Gemmatimonadales bacterium
GGCGCGACGCGTCGCGGTCGCGGGCACGTTCAATCAGTGGGACCGGAGCGCCGCGCCCCTCGTCCCCGCCGGCACGAGCGGCGTGTGGACCACCACCCTCGCCCTCCCCGTCGGCCAGCATCAATACGCGTTCGTCGTGGACGGGGCCCGCTGGGTCGTGGATCCGGGCGCGCCTGCGGTGGACGACGGCTTCGGTCGCCGCAACAGCGTGGTCGCGGTGACCGCGCAAGGAGCGCACCTGTGAGGACTATCGGCCTGGCCCTTACCCTCGTTCTGGGCTCGACCCTCACAGGTGCGCTCAGCGCCCAGGACGTGCCGGCGCGCCTCGACGGGCGTGTCTCGCCGGAGGTGCAGCGGGCCGTCCGGGGCATCGCGGCGGATGCTGCGGCCCGTGGCCTGCCGGTCGATCCGCTCGTGCAAAAGGCGATCGAGGGTGCGGCAAAGGGCGTACCGAGCGATCGCGTGATCGCGGCGGTGCGCGCCTTGGCCGGACGCCTCGGTGAGGCGCGGGAGGCGGTGCGTGCAGGGGGCGTCGCCGCACCGAGCGGGGATGTCGTGGAGGGAGGGGCCGACGCCCTCAACGCGGGGATCAGTGCGCGTCAGGTGAGCGACCTGGTCCGGGTGAGCGAGCCGCCGCTGGATCCCGGGCTCACGCTTGGGGTGGCCGCCACGTTGGCGGCTCTCGGCGTGCCTCCGAAGCAGGCGCTCGAGCTGGTGCAAGGAATGATCAGCGCAGGCCGGTCCCCGAGCGACCTGCTCGGCCTGCCCGGCCAGGTGCAGACGGGCGTGGCGCAGGGTGCCACACCAGCGGAGGCCGCAGCCGGCCTGGCGCGCGCCGCCGGCGGCATGCCGCCGGGACGCCTTCCAGATTGGGTCCCACCCGGGCAACGGAAGCCGCGTAACCCGCACAAACCCTGACGCCGGCCCCGCGCGGCACCGGCGAGTTACTTGAAGCCCCGGGCGTAGGTAGATTCCACACCCTATGCCCATCGCCCACAATCTTGGCTTCCCGCACCTCGGGGCCGCGCGTGAGCTGAAGCGCGCCACCGAAGGCTACTGGGGCGGCAAGGTCTCCTTGCCGGACCTCCTCAAGACCGGCGCCGAGCTGCGCGCCCGACACTGGCGTCTGCAACAGGACGCCGGCATCGATCTCATCCCGTCGAACGACTTCTCGTATTACGACCGTGTGCTCGACACGTGTACGCTGGTGGGCGCCGTGCCGAAGCGCTACGGCTGGGCAGGGGGGCCGGTGGACATCGACACCTACTTCGCGATGGCGCGCGGCGTCCAGTCGGGAGGGCGGGACGTCACGGCGATGGAAATGACGAAGTGGTTCGACACGAACTACCACTACCTCGTGCCCGAATTCGAGCCGGGACAGACGTTCCGACTGTCGTCCTCGAAGCCGGTGGACGAGTTCCAGGAGGCGAAGGCGCTGGGCATCAACGCCAAGCCCGTGCTCATCGGACCGGTGACGTTCCTGCTCCTGGGCAAGGCCCGCACGGCGCGGTTCGACCGGCTCACGCTGCTCGACGCGTTGCTGCCGGTGTACGCCGAGGTCCTGTCGCGACTCGCCGCCGCCGGCGCGACCTGGGTTCAGCTCGACGAGCCGTGCCTCGCGCTCGACCGCACGCCAGCCGAGCGCGCCGCCTTCGTGCGCGCCTATCGATTCCTCGCGGAGCGGGTGCCGAAGCTGAAGATCCTCGTCGCCACCTACTTTGCGGGACTCGACGACAACCTGCCGACCGCCCTCGAGCTGCCGGTGGCGGGGCTGCACCTCGACATGGTGCGTGCCGGTGGACGCTTCGACGCGCTGCTCCAGGCGTGGCCGACGGGCGGTGGTCGCGAGGGGAAGGTGTTGTCGCTCGGTGTGATCGATGGACGGAACATCTGGAAGGCGGACCTGTCGGCGGTGCTGCGCCAGCTCGAAGACGCCCTGGAGCGCGCCGGCGCGGCCCAATTGTGGGTGGCGCCGTCGTGCTCGCTCTCGCATGTGCCGATCGACCTCGACCTGGAAACGCGGCTCGACAGCGAATTGAAGGGGTGGCTCGCCTTCGCGAAACAGAAGCTCGTCGAGGTGGCGACTCTCACGCGGGCCCTGCGCGAAGGGCGGGACAGCGTGACGGCGCAGCTCGATGCCAACACGCGCGCCCTCGGGGGAAGACGCACCTCGCGACGCATTCACAATCCCGCGGTGAAGCAGCGCGCTCGGGGTGTCACCGAGCATGACATGCGCCGCACGTCGCCACACGCCGCGCGGCGGAAGAAGCAGCTGCGGCTGCCGCTGTTCCCGACGACCACCATCGGCTCGTTCCCGCAGACGGCCGAGGTCCGGAACGCCCGCAAGCAGCTGCACGACGGCAAGCTCACGCCGGCGGCGTACGACGCGTTCATCGCCGAGCAGATCACGCGAACGCTCAAGCTCCAGGAAGAGCTGGGGCTCGACGTGCTGGTGCACGGCGAGTTCGAGCGCAACGACATGGTGGAGTATTTCGGCGAGCAGCTCGAAGGGTTCGCGTTCACGGAGCACGGCTGGGTGCAGTCGTACGGCAGCCGCTACGTGAAGCCGCCGATCATCTACGGCGACGTCTCGCGCCCCAAGGCGATGACGGTACGCTGGAGCACGTTCGCGCAGTCCAAGACCGCTCGCCCGGTGAAGGGCATGCTGACCGGCCCGGTCACGATTCTGCAGTGGTCGTTCGTGCGCGACGATCAGGCGCGAGCCGAGACGGCGAAGCAGCTGGCCCTCGCGATCCGCGACGAAGTAACGGACCTGGCGGCGGCGGGAATTCGTGTGATCCAGATCGACGAGCCTGCGCTCAGGGAGGGACTGCCGCTGCGCCGGGCCGACTGGCCCGGTTATCTCGAGTGGGCGGTGAACGTCTTCCGCCTGGCGACCGCCGGCGTGTCGGACGCGACGCAGATCCACACCCACATGTGCTACAGTGAATTCAACGACGTAATCCGGGTGATCGAGAAGATGGACGCGGACGTCGTCTCGATCGAGAACGCGCGCTCGGGGTCGGAGCTGCTCGAGGGGTTCAAGGAGTACCGCTATCCCAACGAGATCGGGCCGGGCGTCTACGATATCCACTCGCCCCGCGTGCCGAGCACGGCGGAAATCGTGCAGGCGCTCAAGCGCATGCAGGAAGTGCTCGGTGACCGCCAGATCTGGGTGAACCCCGACTGCGGGTTGAAGACGCGTGGCTGGGAGGAGACGCTGCAATCGCTCCGCAACATGGTGCAGGCGGCGCGGCAGATGCGACCCGTGCCCGCGCCGACGGGGGCGGCAAGCTAAGTTTCAATCATGAGCGCCGACGTTCGCATTACCGCCGAGCCGATCGACAACGGCCGCTGCAAGTTTCTCGTGAGCGAGCCGTTGCACGCGGGCGCCGTGCGGCGATTCGCCTCGCCCGACGAGGCGCGCGGCTCTCCGCTCGCCGAGGCGATCTTCGCCATCCCGGGAGCGGACGTGAGCGAGGTCATCGTGTCGGGCAACCTCGTCACGGTGGTGAAGCGCAGCCCAGCGCCGTGGCCTGCGGTGGGGAAGGCAGTCGGTCAGGCGATCCGCGCGGCGCTCGCGGGAGGCCAGCCGGCCGTGACGTCGAAGCCCGCCGCGCCCGCCGGGAGGGGAAGCCCGGCAGCGGACGATACCCTGTACGAGCGCGTCGCCGACCTGTTCGACAGCCAGGTCAATCCCATGGTCGCGCGGCACGGTGGTCGGGTTGAGCTGATCGACGTACAGGACGCCGTGGTCATGGTGCGCATGGCGGGTGGGTGCCAGGGGTGCGGGATGGCAGACGTCACGCTGCGCCAGGGCATCGAGGCCATGCTGCACCAGCACGTCCCCGAGGTGAAGGGCATCGTCGACATCACCGATCACACCGCGGGCTCGAACCCGTACTTCGCCGCCGCGAAAAAGTAAGGGGGCAGCATGCAGCGCCCCTCCTCGCCTCGGCTGCTCCTGCTGTTGCCGACCGTCACCTATCGCACGGTCGCGTTCGTCGAAGCGGCTCGCCGGCTCGGCGCCGACTTGACCGTCGCGTCCGAGCGACCGAGCACCTTCGAGCGGGCCAACCCCACCGGACTCGTCACACTCGATTTCGCCAACCCGACGCACGCAGCCGCACAGGCGCGGGAGTTCGCGCACGCGCACCCGGTGCACGGAGTCGTGGCCGTCGACGACGACACCGCCGTGGTCGCAGCCGCTATCGCGGAGGCGCTCGGGCTCCGCGGAAATCCCGTGGTCGCGGCCGCCGCGGCGCGCGACAAGCACCAGCAGCGGCAGCTGCTCGCGGGCCGGGGGGTGGCCGTTCCTCGGTTCGAGCTGCTCGCGACCCAGGCGGATCCAGAGAGCTTCGCACGTGGCGCCCGGTACCCCTGCGTGCTGAAACCGCTGCGGCTGTCGGCATCGCGCGGCGTCGTCCGCGCAGATACGCCGGCAGAATTCGTGGCAGCGTTCGAACGCATCAAGAGGATCGTTGAGCAAACGGGATGCGCCCGCTCGATCCTCGTCGAGGAATTCGTGCCCGGGTGCGAGGTCGCCGTG
>DASQAM010000327.1:0-4740 GCA_035635735.1 Gemmatimonadales bacterium
GCCACGAATCCAACCTTCTCCTTTGTCCTCGAGCACCCCGCCGCCGAGCCCGCGGCGGCCGAGCGTCACTTCCTGTCGAAGCTCGCGTTCGAGACCGATCCGGCGGACGTGCATCTCGATTTGGAACGCGGGCACCGCGCGATTGTCCTCGTGGACACGCGCAGCGCGGATGCCTACGCCCGCTGCCACATCCCCGGTGCCATCAACCTGCCGACGCGCACGATCAGCCCCGAGACCACGGCGTCCCTGCCCCGCGACAAGGTGATCGTGGCCTGCTGTTGGGGACCGGGATGCAACGGCTCCACCCGGGCTGCGGCGAAGTTCGCCGCCCTCGGCTTCCGCGTGAAGGAAATGATCGGCGGGATCGGCTACTGGAGAAAGGAAGGGCTGCCGGTCGAGGGGTCGTCGCCCGACGACGCTCCCTTGTATGCCTGACGACGGGGCGGCGGCGAGGGTCGTGTTTTTCCGTGGCTTGAATTATTGTGTAGCAAGCGAGGATGCCCGAAGCACCGCAGTGGGCTCGTGTGCGCGGCGAGATGAATTGCTACATCCGTCGAGGGGCGTGGTACGAAGTGCTCCGTCTCACGCCCGAAGAAGTGGTGATCGACGTGAACCGGCAACCCGTCCGTGTCGAGCGATCCGCCCTCCAGATCGTCCCCCTCCGGCCGCAAAACTGGTCGGTGGTGCCCCGCCCCCGGGATTCGGTCGACATGCCCCTCAGTTGGGGCTCGCCCTACGTGGTCTGCCCCGGCTGTAGCCATCGCCAGTTCCTGTCGGGACAGCCAACGGTGTTATCGTGCGACAAGTGCGGCGGCGTGTTCGCGATCGCCTGGGACGATCCGTACTGAGCCTGACGCGCAGCCCACCGATTTGGTAAGTTGAGTCCCACACCAACGCGACCGTGGCGGAACTGGTAGACGCGCAGGACTTAGGATCCTGTGGGGCAACCCGTGGGGGTTCGAGTCCCTCCGGTCGCATCGCGGCTCACGGCAGCTTCCGCAGCAGCTGATCGATCACCGCCTGCTCGTGCTTGAGGAAGCGCTCGTCCCCGTACACGAGCAGCGCCGCCGGACCCCACTCGGGGTCCGTCGGATGACCGATGTCCTGAGGGCTGATCCCGAGTTCGACGCCCAGCGCCTGCATGCTTCGGAGGACTCGCTCGTAGTGCTCGGCGACACTGGCGAAGCCGGCTCGCAGCGCCGCGAGCTCCCGCGCCAACCGCACACGCTCCCGCAGGCAGCGCCGAAACTCCTCGGACGCGTCGTGCGGGATTGCGGCTCTACTCGCGCTCACCACCGTCGTTTCTCCTGCCCGGCGCGGAATGCGCCATGATGCGGTACGTAGTCCGTTATAATGCGCGCCGGTACGGAACTGCACAAGATGCACAGCGGCCCCATAAGGGGGTCAAAACCGTGTGTCGTCCCCGCTACACCCGTGTCGCCGCAGGGGCGCGACGTCGTCGCGTGTCCACTGGTGTGTCGTCTCACCGACAAATGCTGGCTCGCTCCGGGCGCTGGTCGCCCACAGGCACAGGGGGCGCCGCGCGGCCCCAATCTTGAGAGTCTGTGGCCGTACGAATTCTGTTTTCAGGAGTCGTGGGGTTGGACCTGGTCGCGAGCGAAATCGTCAAACTGTCCCAAGTCGAGACGCGGCAGTATGTGCCGGGTGAGCGGCTGGGAGGAGACACCACAGAACGTCTGAAGCGGCTGCACGTCTACATCCGCGACGGTGCGATCGGCATCTGGGTGGCCTTCGCCGGCTCGACGTCCGCGCTCCTCGAGGTGTTCGGCCCCAGCCGTCTGCTGCCCCCCCTGCTATGGGACGCGCGCCCGGGACTCGAGACAGAGACCCGGTACGCCGCGGCGCTCGTTCCGACGACCACGTTGGAGGTACCCGCCGCCGCGTTCGAGCGGCAGGTCGCCGCGCATCCGCCGCTCGCCCTCTCGCTCGCCTCCTGGAACGCCTACGGGTGCGCGACGGCGCTGGACCGCTTCGCCATGCTCGCGCTGCGCGATCCGCTGCGCCGTGTGGCCCACACGCTTCTCCTGCTCCTCGAACGGCTGTCCGCGGCGCCCGACTCGGCGCCGGGCGCGCGGCTGGCAGTGGGCCAGGACCTGATCGCTGCGTTCGCCAACCTCAGCCGCCAGACCACGAACCGGCAGTTGGGCCGGCTCGCGCGAGCCGGCATGACCACGTCGCAGCGGGGAGGCGTGGACGTGCGCGATATCGCGGCGGTGCGCGGCGTAGCGGCGGGCCGGAGCTCGCTCGGTCGCTGATCCATCCCATTGTCGCCAGCGCGACAATCCGTCACCCGATACTTGACGGGGTACGGAACGGGCCTACACATTGCGCGTGCAGCATGTGCAGTATGTGCAGTATCAGCGTGCGAGGCTGGCGGAAGGACGACGGTGGCGACCGGATCTCTCGACCAATCGTCTGCGGAGCGGTGGGCCCGTCTACGGGAAGACGTGCGGCGTTGTCAGCTGCGCCGCGGTGCGTGGTATCCCGTCTTGAGCCTCGCGCCCGATGAGGCAGTCCTGGAAGTGCGTCGCAAGACGGTCATCGTGCCGCTCGCCTATCTCGAAGTCGTCCGCAGCCGCCCCAAGTCCTGGACCCTCATCCCCAGCGAGCGCTACGCCGTTTGCCCCAACTGCGCCGAGCGGGTGGCCCTGGGGCGGCCGCCGGAACGCCTGCGCTGCCCGGGGTGTCGCGGCCTATTCGAAGTCGACCTGAACCACCACCAGATCGCGCCCGCCTAACGCTGGGCACGTGCCGTCTTCACGATCGCCCACCCTAACCCGGCGATCCCCCGAATCACCGCCTCGAGCCGGACGAAGTCCACCGGCTTCGTGAGGAACCCGTCAGCGGCGAGCGCCGCCAGCTGCTCGTGCTCGGCATCAGATGCGGTGAGGACCACCACCGGCAGCGCCTGCCAGCGCGGCTCCTCGCGGATCCGCATCAGCACATCCCGGCCGTCCAGGTTCGGGAGCTTCAGATCCAAGAGGACGAGGTCGGGCCGGGGCACGCCGCGGTGCGGCCCCTCGCGCCGCAGAAACGCGAGCGCCTCGACACCGTCCGCTACGATCCAGACGCGGTTCTGCAGCTTGGCGCGCTGCAGCGCGCGCCGGGTCAGCTCCACGTCGCTCGGGTCGTCCTCGACCAGGAGGATGTTGATCGGTGTCGGGCCGCGCACCATGGGGGTCATTTTAAGGGCTCAGCTCGTCCTGAGGTAGCGCTCGTCCCAGGCGACCGCGAACGACTGCTCGCAGCGCGTGCACCGCTTCTCGCTGGCCGGTCGGCCCACCGGCGCGCGCGCGGCACAGTTGGGGCACACGACGTAGAAGTAGCCCCAGCTCTCGGGCAGCTTGTCGGCGTCCTGGGGCCGCGGCACGATCGTCCATCGGTTGGGACGCGTCTCGGTGATCTCCAGGGAATCGCGGGGAACCCGCACCGTCGCGTTGTCCACCTCGAGCACCGCCTCGTCCGGGCCGAGGCTGCGCACCAGATACCAGGCGCCGCGACGCAGCACGCTCTGAGTGTCGTGACGCAAGCGCGCCCAACACTGGTTCGGGGCCGCGGAAGCGGGAGTGGACACTCAACTCACCCGCGGCGGAGCAGCCACCACGCCCCCACAGCGCCCACCGCGATCCAAAACGGAATACGCCACAGTCCCCCGCCTCGCGGTTCCGCGTCCTCGACACTCGGGGGCGGCCGGATCGCTCGAGCGGCGGGGGCGGGGGTGGGGGCCACCGGCGGCCGCACCGCCGCCCCGCTGGGCGCGACCCGCGCCATAGCCTGCTCGTAGCTGCGCCGGACATCGGGCGGCATCGCGTCGACGCTGTCGTACTTCTTCCCGTTGACGACGATCTCGCGGATCGTGGCCTTGATGTGGGTTCCCGAGACTCCCATGTCGCGCTGCAGCACCGAGAGGATCTCCTCGCCACCGGATTTCCTGAGCGTCTCGAGCGCCACTTCGTACTCCTTGCGGACGTCGGGCGGCATCGCGTCGACGTTGTCGTACTCCTGGCCATTGAAGACGATCTTCAGGCTCACGGCCCAAGGTATGACGCAGCGGACGCCTGGAGCAAGAGGCGCGCTCTACCGGAGCCGCAGCTCGAGTCGCAGGGTCAACGCCGAGAGCTGCTCGAGCCGGCGCACGCCCGCCTCCGCGGGGAAATCGTAGCGCTCCAGCGAGTACTCCACGCACAGCGTCGCGGTGCGGACGCGGTACTCGAGGCCGGTCGCTGCGCGGAACGCCGTGTCCGGATCCCGCAGTCTGCTCGCGGACACCGCGGGCAGGAGCGCCGCCCGCCACACGCTATGGATGGCGTCCCCGGCGAACGCCATCCGGGCCGTGCCACCGACGCTCACCAAGGTCCAGGTCTGACGGCCGAGCTTCGTCGAATAGGCCCGACGCGCCGCTCCGGCTTGGAGTGCGAGCCACGGGAGCGTGATGACGTTGGCCTCGACGCCGAGCTCTCCGACGTCCCGATCGAGCACGCCCCTGGATCCGATCAGCCTGCCTCCGAGCGCGCGCACCGCCACTTCCAAGCGGGGGCCGACACGAAGGGTCCCGACTCCGCCGACGATCGGACCGATCGAGCGCTCGACGCCGAAGCCGGCGTCGACCCGGTGCTCGGCGAGGGACACGAGCGGCGCGACGGTCAGCGCGCGCTGCGCACCCGCGGGCGCGCCGCCCCCCAAGATCGCGGCGCCCGCGATCACACCGGCGGCCCTCAC
>DASQAM010000328.1:0-2935 GCA_035635735.1 Gemmatimonadales bacterium
GGACAAGAAATCGACGCCCGCCGTGCGCGGCCAGGCGCAGGGATTCCTCGTGCTCGTGACCTACGGCATCGGCATGCTCATCGGCGCCCAGGTCGCCGGCAACGTGTACAACCGGATCCTCGGCGGCGCGACCAGCCTCACCCTCGATCAGTGGCCGAGCTTCTGGGTGCTGCCGGCCGGTTTTGCCGCGGTGGTCCTGGTCTTCTTCGCCGTGCTGTTCCGGCCGCCCGCGCTGGCCCCCGGAGCGGGGCGGGCACCAGGGAAGGCCTCATGACGACGATACCGAGACGGCAGTTCGTGGGGAGCGTCGCGGCGGCCGCGGCGTTCACCATCGTGCCGCGCCACGTGCTGGGGCGCGGCTACCGCGCTCCGAGCGACAAGCTCAACGTCGCCTGCATCGGTGTGGGCGGCATGGGCCGTAACGACGTGAAGGGCATGGAAGGCGAGAACATCTACGCGCTGTGCGACGTCGACTGGAAGGCCGCCGAAGACGCCTTTCAGAGCTACCCCAAGGCGAAGCGTTACAAGGATTACCGGGAGATGCTCGATAAGGAATCGAAGAGCATCGATGCAGTCACGGTTTCCACGCCCGATCACTCGCACACCGCGGCCGGGCTGCTCGCCATGAAAGCGGGCAAGCATACCTACATCCAGAAGCCGCTGGCGCGAACCATGGGGGAGGTGCGGATGTTGGGGGAGTACGCCCGCACTCACCCCAAGCTCATGACCCAGATGGGGAATCAGGGCCATGCGCGGGAGGGAACGCGCCAGATCCGCGAATGGGTGGAAGCGGGCGCGATCGGCACGGTGCGCGAGGTCCAGTTCTGGACGAATCGCCCGATCTGGCCGCAGGCCATCGACCGGCCGCTCGAGGAGTACTACGTCCCGGCGACGCTCGACTGGAACCTGTGGCTCGGTCCGGCGCCGGACCGGCCGTATCATCCGGCGTACGTACCGTTCAAGTGGCGCGGGTTTTGGGACTTCGGCACCGGCGCCCTGGGCGACATGGCATGCCACATCATGGACGCCGCCTACTGGGCGCTCGATCTCGGCTTTCCTACGCGCATCGAGCCCGAGTCGACCCCGCTCTTCAAGGAGACGGCACCGGCCGGCTCGCGGATCACGTACACGTTCCGCGCCAAGGGATCGCGCCCCGAAGTGCGAGTGGTGTGGCACGACGGCAGCCTGTATCCCGCGCGCCCGCCCGAGGTGGCCGACGACCAGCCCTGGCCGTTCGACCGGGGCGGCGGTCAGCTCTGGATCGGCAGCGACGGCAAGCTCGTTGCCGGCACGTACGGCGACGATCCCAAGGTGCTCGACCCGGTGAAGCAGGCCGACATCGTCGCCCACCCGCCCGCTCAGAAATACCCCCGCTCGCCCGGCGTCTACCCGGAGTGGATCGCCGCCTGCAAAGGGGGTACGCCTGCCGGCTCGACGTTCGATGGGCACGCCGGGGGCCTGACGTCCATGGTGCTGCTCGGGTGTCTCGCGGTACGGTTGGGCCGGGTCCTGGAGATCAATCCGGAGAACGGGCAGGTGACGAACGTGCGGGTCCCGGAGGAATACGTGCGGCCGATCTATCGGTCGGGGTGGGTATTTTAACGGATGGTCGATGGGCTGTCCGCGACCCTCAGTCATGACCCTCTGATCGCGCTGGTCACGCTGTTCGGCGCCGGACTCGTCACGAGTCTGACGCCCTGCATCTACCCGATGATCCCCATTACCGCGGGGATCCTCTCCGGGACGAGCGCCGGCCAGCCGTCGCGCGCCCGCACCGCCAGGCTCACCCTCGCCTACGTCACCGGCCTCGCCCTGTTCTACGCGATCCTCGGCCTCATCGCCGGGCTCTCGGGCTCGCTGTTTGGGACCGTGAGCGCGAGCCCTTGGGCGCGATTCGCGATCGGGAACCTGCTGCTCGTGTTCGCGCTTGCCATGTTCGATGTCATCCCGGTCTCGGCGCCTCAGCGCTTGATGCGGTGGGCGGCGGGTCTCGGTGGTGGATCGTACCCGGCGGTCTTCCTGCTCGGGGCCACGTCAGGGGTCGTCGCGGCACCGTGCGGTGCTCCGGCATTCGCGGCGGTGCTCACGTGGGTCGCAACCACGCGCAGTGGGGTATTGGGATTCGTGTACCTGTTCGTGTTTTCTCTCGGCATGACGGCGCTCCTCGTCGTCGTCGGGCTGTTCTCCGGAACCGTCACCGCGCTTCCCCGGGCCGGCAGCTGGATGGTGTGGGTGAAGAAGCTTTCCGGGGTGGTGTTGCTCGGTATGGCGGAGTACTACTTCATTCAGATGGGACAAGTCCTGTGACGAGATACGGATGGGTGCTCACGCTCGCGCTCGCGCTGCCGAGCGTGCTCGGGGCGCAGGACATCGGTCTGCCCATTGGCACGAAGGCCCCTGCGGTCACTGTCGAGGACCTGGACGGTAAGCCCGTGGACCTGGGCGCCTACGTTGGTAAGCAGCCGGTGCTGCTCGAGTTCTGGGCCACGTGGTGCCCCCTCTGTCAGGCGCTCGAGCCCGCGCTCAAGGCGGCGCACGCACGCTTCGGCGGCGCGGTGCGGTTCGTGGCGATCGGCGTCGGTGTGAACCAGACGCCGCGGTCGATCCGGCGCCACCTGGAGGAACACCCCCTGCCATTTCCGGTGCTGTTCGACGCCAGCGGCGCCGCCGTGCGCGCCTATCAGGCGCCCACCACGTCGTACATCGTCGTGCTGGACAAGTCAGGGAAGGTCAGCTACACGGGCGCCGGCGCGGAGCAGGACGTCGCGACGGCGCTCGCGCACGTCGTCGGGCACTAGCCCGTCTACTCTCCCTCGGCCGGCTTAGGCGTGATCCGGTCGATCGCGCCAGCCAGGTCCTTGTATGCCTGTGGATCGATCTCCCGGAACGGCGTCATCCGGTAAGCGATTTTCCCGTCCGGACCCACCACGAAGAG
>DASQAM010000329.1:0-9844 GCA_035635735.1 Gemmatimonadales bacterium
GCTAGTTGGGCCTGGCCGCGTTCAGGATCGCCGTCGCCCGGTCGAATTGCTTCGCCGCCGTCTCCACGGCCGGATCGGACGCCGCCGCGATCCGGTAGAGTCCCTCTTCGCCCCACTTGGCCAGCGCGACCGAGCGCACCAGGAGCCGTTGCAGCTGGTCGCCCGCGTCTGCTGGGATGGCAACCCCCTGGGCCGCGGCGAACGTACGGAAGGTCTCCTGCGCCGCGGCCGGTAGCACCGGGTGCGCGGCCAGCGAATCGAGGACCGGGAGCGACGCGCCGGCAGCGGCGAGGTAGCCGCCCACCCACTTGAGGGGGAGATCGTCCTCGCGCGCGCGCGCGAGCCACAGGGGTGGAGGGTCGGGCTCCGGCAGGACGACGTCGGGATAAATCCCGCCACCGCCGTACACCGTTCGCCCGCCGTCCGTCTTGCACGACGGACGACCCGCCGTGTCGCGCTCCGCGCGCGCGAGACGGAAGTAGTCGCGACGCGTGATGCCGCGGTACTGCCGCTGGACCACTCGCCCGCACGGCGTGGTGACGTGACCGACCACCAGCATGATCAGCGAGCCGTCCGCCAGGGGAAGGCCGCGCATCAAGAGCGCCTTGCCGAAGCTCGGGCGTCCCACGGTGACGGCCCGGTCGTGATCCTGGAGCGCGCCGGCCACGAGCTCCGACGCGCTCGCGGTGCCGGCATTGATCAGCACGACGAGGGGATACCGCTTCTCATGGCTCCAGAACGATCGCCCTACGCGCACCGTGTCCTTCTCGCCCTCGGCCTTCTTGCGGGTCTGGGCCGTGTACACGATCGCGCCCTTCGGCAGGAACTCGCCCGCCACCCTCGCCGCCTCGTCGACGCTGCCGCCGCCGTTGTCGCGAAGGTCCAGTACCAGTCGCTTCATGTCGCGCCCTTCCAGGCGGCCGAGGGCCGCGTGCAGATCGTCGGCGACCTTCTGGTTCGCGAACGTCGTGACGCGGATGTAGCCGGTCTGGGGATGCAGCATGAACGCGGTGGGTACCGCGGTCGTCTCTTCCGCCCGCTCCCGTTTCACGGTGCGCTCGACGGTGACCACCGAGCCGTCTAGGCGGCGACGCTGCAGGCTGAGCTTGGTGGTGGAGCCCTTCGGGCCCGCCAGGCTGATCTCGAGCTCCTCGGCGCTCTCGGCCTGAACGGGCTGCGAATCGACGGCCACCAGCTCGTCGCCCGGCATGATGTCGAGGGTCGCCGCCTCCGAGCTGGGCGCCACGCTCACCACCACGGGTGAGCCACCGTAGAAGGCGAAGGCAACCGGCACCGGGTAGAGCTTCCCGGCACGCATGGCCGTCTCCTTCTCGGGGACGAGGCGCGTCGCCGGGATCACGTAAGAGTGAGGGTCGGCTGCGTGCACCATCCCCGTCACCGCGGCCATGAAGAGGTCGTGCGTGTCGATCGAGTCAGGATGGTTCACGCGGATCTGGTTCAGGACCTGGCTGAACATCTGCAGGTCCTCGTACGCGGTGCGTTTGCGGATCGGACTCGCCGGGCTCTCCTGCGCCTGGGCCACGCCCGCGATCAGCGCCAGCCCGAGCAGTGCGCTTCTCACGGACGCTCCCCGGCCACCGGGCCCAGCGCCGCGAGGCGCTGCTTGACGTCGGGCACTCGGATGTCCGCGCTGCTCGCGTGAGAGAGGTAGCAGGCCGGCGCGAAGTTCGTATCCGCTCCCTCTTCCAGACTGGGACGCTTGGGCACCTTGCCGCCCGGTGCCTGCAGGGCCGCCGGGAGCAGAGTGGCCAGGATTGACGCGACGAGAGAAGCCAGGAGGACGGCACGCATGGTTTGCTCCTGTGCGAATGTCCAGTGCGAACATATCGCGTGCGCTGGACCGTAACAACGTGCCCCCGGCTTAACATTACCGCCGCCCCGCCGTCCCTACCGCTCGGAGTCGAGGTCAACCGCCAAGACTTCTAGAGGAGAGTGGCATATGCGGAAGGCGATCTATCTCATGATGGCGGCGGCCGTGGCCGGGCTCGCCGCCGCCTGCGGCGAGGGCACGGCGCCCGCGTCCGGGCAGGCTGACGTGCTCGCTGCCGAGGCGGACCAGCTCGGCGCCATGGTGGGCACCGATTTCGGCGTCGCGGGCGCGGCGGCGACGGCGGCGCCCACAACCAGTAGCTCGGGCGTCCTCGCTGCGCCGACTGCCACCGCCGGCGATACGGCCCCCACGTTCTGGGGTCGGCTGCGGGTCGTGCCGGGTGGCCCGCGGCCCGTGTACCATCGCGACGTGACGATTCAAGGCGACACGGCCCGCGTGGAGCACGACGTCAGCTTCGAAGGCGTGTTCCTGGTTGATACGTCCGCCGACGGCCTCTTCAACCCCACCGCCAAGCCGCTGGCCGACCGCATGACGCAGCGTGCGGTGCTGGTGCGCGACCGGTCGGAGAGCCGCGGATGGCGCGCCGTCGAGCTCTCGCCGCAGAATTGGACCGTGGTGGATGCGAGCCGGCAGACGGTCACGGTCACCGACGTGAAGGTTTATCGCAACGACACGCTGCTCGTCGAGGTCACCGATGCCAGCGCCCTGTTCGACGTGACCAACCGCATCCCGCGGTTCCACGTGGATGATACGGTGAAAGTCGTGGCGGCCGTGACGAACACGACAGGCTCGGGGTTCACGCCCGCGAGCTTCGTGTTCCTGCACGTGCGCCATGCCGACCGGCTGGGGACGAGTTGGCGCCGCATCCCCATGACCGATAACGGTGACGGCACCTACCAGCGCACCTGGATCGCGCGCCGCACCGGCATCGATCGGTTCGTGGTGGACGCCCTCGACTCGGCCACGCTGTTGCTCGGCACGGGGGACAACTACCGGACGAACGAGGTGGGGATTCCGTACCGCATCGAGTAGTCGGCCCTTGCTTTTCGCGACGCGCCTCCGTATCAGTGTGCGACCTTCAACCGGGGAGCGCCGGTGTGAGCGGATTCACAGTGCGGGTCGCGGTCGTCGTCGCGGGCCTGGTGATCGTAGCGACGATGGCCCAGGGGCAGCGGCGCATTCGGGGTGGACGCGCCGTGATGGTCGACCGGCCTGCGGTGGGCCCGCGGATCGGCTACGACTTCTACGTCGACCACGTCTTCGTCGGCGGCCAGCTCAACCTGCCCGTGGGGCGTCGTTGGGGGCTGGTGCCGTCGGCGGAGTTTTTTCCGGGCCAAAACGGCTCGCTGTTCCGGTTGAACGCGGACTTGAAGTACCATCCCCCGACGGTGTACGGCCTGTTCTATTTCGGCGCGGGATTCGCCTACCTGCACGCGAGTGGCGGGAGCGACACGGGCGCCAACCTGTTCGCAGGGTGGGAAGGCCGGCGTGCGCGGCCATTCAAGCCGTTCCTCGAAGCGAAGTTCGTGTTTGCCGACAACACGGCGTTCAACGTCCTGGCGGGGCTGAATTTCCCGCTCTAGCTAGAACTCGAAGCGCTCCATCCGCCGGAGGCCGATCCAGAGCGGGACCGCCGTGGCCCCCGCGCACAGCACGGCGGCCACGGCGAACCACGCGATCATCCCCGCGTCCACCACCACCGGCTGTCCCAGGAAGACGGATCGCACGTACTGGTACACGGCCTGCCACAACACGAAGATCACGGCGCCGAGCAGCACGATCGTCGCCATCATGAACACCAACCCCCCGAACGACGTGGGGATCTGGGCCGCATTCTCGGTCTCGAACTGCGGGTACAGGGCGCCGAACCCGAGCGCCAGCGCGCCGATCGCGAACGTCAGCCCGCAGATGGTCACGAGCTCCATCACCATCATGAACGGCCGCACCTGGAGCAGCACGTTGGTCAGGCCGGTGAGCAGCAGCGCCAGGACCAGGAGCGGGATCGTCCCTACCCAATACTTGGACCACAGCAGCGCCCGCAGGTCGAGCGGGCTCGAGCGCAGGAGCCACATGTGCCGGCCCTCGAGCGATATCGCCGGAAAAATGAAGCGGGCGGCGATGGCGGCCAGCACGAACCCCGCCAGCCCGAGGTTGAGGAACGAGACGAGCGTGATGTAGAAGAACCCCACCGCCTCACCGCGGTGCAGCGGCAGGGTCTTGATGTTGAACAGGTACACCAGCACGAGCGCCGCCAGCAGGATGAGCTGGCTCCACTGCGTCGTGTCACGGAAAAACAGCTTGATGTCCTTGATCACGAACTCGCGCTTGGCGACCGGGAGGAAACGCAGCAGCGTTCCGACCGTGCGACGCCACAACTCGCCCCGCACGAACCGTTCAGCCCCCTCCTGCGCTTTCGTGAACCCCGTCGCAAACAGGTTGCGGTGGAGCATCGCGCCGAGCGCGACGAAGGCCGCCGCCGTGCTCCAGAGGAGCGCGACGGGCAGCAGGTCGGGCTGCCCGCGCAGGAAGCTCATGATCGCCTGGGTCACCCATTCGCTCGGCAGGAACGGCGACGTCGGAGTGCGGAGCACCGCGATGAAGTCGAGCAAGTTGCGGAACCCCTCGGGGGACGCCAGCCGCTCCGGCCGGATCAGCCGGAACAAGAGGATCAGGCCGCCTGCTGCGCCCAGCGCGACGATCGAGAGTAGGTCGCGGGTGCGGCGCGCCGGGAAAATATTCACCAGCACGAGAGTCAGCGCCGAGCCGGCCACGGCCGGGAGCACCAGCAGCGGCAGCACGGTGAGCACCGCGTAGGGAATGAACAGGAGGCTGCCCCGGTAGCTCACTCCGTACGCCGCGAAGATGGGAACCGCCATCAGGGCCACCATCCAGGACGAGTGCAGCATCGTCTCACCCAACTTCGCCAGGTAGATGCGCAGCCAGTCCACGGGCGCAGAGACCAGGAGGTCCAGGTCCTTCGCCAGGAAGAAGCTCGACAACGCGGTGATCACATTCGACAACACGAGGATGCCGACGAACGCGAGGAGCACGATCCCGAGGATCTTGCCGGCGAGTAACGGCCCGAGGTCTTCCACGCCGCGGAAATACTTGAGGATCCTATAGAGGATGGCGAACACGCCGACCCAGAAGGCCAGCCCCACGAGGGTCAGGATGAGCAGCTTGGCCGAGCCCCCGCGGGAGCGCTCCTCGCGGATCCGCTGCAGGGCGGTCCGCCACTTGGGCTCGAGCACCCGCCAGAGCGAGGGCTGTGTCACGCGGCCCGGCCTCCCTCGTTGTCCCCCCCGCCCAGCACCTCGACTAGGTCGCGCACCTGCGCCCCACCGGTGAGCTTCAAGAACAGCTCCTCGAGGCTCGCGTCGCCGGCGCGGTGGTGCCGGCGCAGGTCGTCCACCGTTCCCTCGGCGACGATCTTGCCGTGCTGGAGGATCGCGACGCGGTCGCACATCGCCTCCGCCACCTCCAGCGTGTGGGTGCTCATGAGCACGGTACCGCCGCGCTCCACGAACTGGCGGAAGATGTCCTTCAGCAGTCGCGCCGCCTTGGGGTCGAGGCCCACCATGGGCTCGTCCACGACGATGCACTGCGGCCGGTGGATGAGGGCGCTCGAGATGATCAGCTTCTGGCGCATGCCGTGACTGTAGGCTTCTACCAGCTCGTCCTTCCAGCTGGTCAGCTCGAACACGTCGAGCAGCTCGGCGACGCGCCGCTCGACCGCGTCCCCTTCCTGACCGTACAGCGCGGCCACGAAGCGCAGGAACTCCACCCCGGTGAGCTTGTCGTACACGAACGGCCGATCTGGAATGAAGCCGAGGCGCATCTTGGCGGGGATCGGGTTCGCGTGCACGTCATCGCCGCCCAGGAGCACCCGGCCGTTGGTGGGGCGCAGGATGCCGGCGATCATCCGCAGCGTCGTGGTCTTCCCCGCGCCGTTCGGGCCAAGGCATCCGTACAGCACACCCTGTGGGATGGCGAGCGAGATATCATCGACGGCGACGAAGCTGCCGTAATGCTTGGTCAGGTTCTCCAGTTGGATCATAGCACCTCGAGCTTGATGCGCCCGATCAGGCGAACGAGCTCCGCCTGCTGGGCAAGACCGCCGATGCTGAACCGCACGTGCGCGGCGC
Organism: Gemmatimonadales bacterium; assembly: GCA_035635735.1. GTDB lineage: Bacteria > Gemmatimonadota > Gemmatimonadetes > Gemmatimonadales > GWC2-71-9 > AG41. The sequence goes on from DASQAM010000329.1 coordinate 5,998, forward strand.
CGGCGGGGAATTCGTCCGTCATCGGGTCCACCGCCACCCAGTCGCCAAGGTACACCTCGGCCCACGCGTGATAGTAGAAGCGGCCGTCCACGAGCACGAGTCCCGCGGCGGTGCGGGCCGGCAGTCTGGCTGCCCGCGCCAAGGCGACGTACAGCACCGCGTGCTCGTTGCAGTCGCCGACCCGTGCTTCGAGCGCCTGGAGCGCGCCGGGCGAAGCCCCGGTCCGCTGCGCCAGGTTGGCGCGCACCCAGTCCGCGATGCGGCGGGCCGCGCGGGTCGGATCCTGCTCCCGTCCGACGATGAGCCGAGCCCGCGCCTGAATGCGGGAATCCTCGCTCTGGATCAGCGGTGCGGGGGCGAGCCAGCGGGCGAGACTCGAGTCGCGCGCCGGCAGTTGGTAGCGGGCGGAAAGCGTCGCCCGAGGCTCGCGCCGGATCAGTAAGGTGTCGCCGCTCTGCTGCTGGCGCCCGCCTCCGAGATCGAACGCCCCCGGTGTCAGGCCGGTGAGCCGCACCCGAAGCTGCGACGCCGTGTCGTGCGGGAGGAGCTCGCGCGCCGCGAGTACGGTCGTCGCGACCACCTCGCCGGGACCCGGCGAGAGGCTGGCGCGGATCAGGCTGGTGGTGTCCCGGTGCCGAAAGTTGGTGTAGGCGAGCTCGAACGCGGTCCGCTCCATGGCGAACCCCACCGCGTTCTCGGCGCGCACGACGTGTCCCTGGGCGTCGATCCACGCGCGCGTCGTCATGCCTCCCTCGCGCTGCTCGATGCGGAACGCGCGCACGGTGTCAAAACGAGCGGGCACCCACGCCAGTGCGGTCGAGTCGTACGCCGCGCTGTCGGCGAGTACGAACGTGGACTCCGCCGCCACCACCACCGTCAGCGGCTGCTCGGCCAGGCGCACCGGATCGTACACGACGCTGGCGTAGGTCTTGCCGCGCTTCAACTCGCCGCCGAACGCGAGTCGCAGCGGCAGCAGGCTCGGGAGCACGATGGGGCGGGCGAGGGGGACGCGGGTGGTCTCGGAGTCCGATCCGGCAAAGAGAGTCACCGCCAGGACGCTATCACCGTTGACGAGACTGCGGGCCGCAAACCGGCCCAGGTCGCCGTCGAATCGCGCCAGAACGCCCTCGAGCCGCAGGGTGCGAGACAGGACCGCACGGCTCAGGACCACGCTCCGGTGCAACACGCCCAGCGCCGGCACTTGCAGCACGAGCATGTCCGTCACGCCGATGCTCGTCGCCTGAGTGTCGATCGTGGACGAGGCGAACCCGACCTGCCGGCCGCCGACGTCCAGACGATAGTAGACGGCGCCCGGCGGCACGCTGAGCGCCGCTTCCGCCAGTCGTGTTCCGGTGGGACGGAAGAACTCCCGCTTCACGAGCCACCCGAGCGACGCGGCCCACGCGCCCAGGATCGCGACCGCCCACGTGCGACGCGTCATGACTCGGCGGCGCCGCTGCGTCGCAGAGCCGCCTCGAACGCGTCGCGCTCCTCGGGCGTTTCCACGACGATCGATACGCTCGCCGGAAACGCGGCGTTACCGAGATGACTCTTGAGGATGGGTACCATGATGTCGGCGGCGTCCTCGACGGAGAGATTCCCCGCTCCGGTCCCGATCGGGGGCACTGTGAGGCTCGTGAATTCCCACTCGCGCGCCTGTTCCAGCGTCGAGCGCCACGCGCGCGCCACCCCGTCGCGGGTCACTGGCTCGCTGTCGCTTCGGATGACGGCGTGGATCACGAACTCCGCCGGCAGGTCGCCGCCACCGGTGGTGACCACTGCCGCGCCCACCGCGAGCTCCTTCTGGAGCTGCAGCCCCCGCGTGAACGCCGCGCCTCCCACCGTCTCCAGCCGGCGGACGGCCGGCGTGGTCGGATCGAGGCGGGTCGTGGCCGGGCGCACGACCGCCGTCGCCGCGAGGAACGCGAGATCGTCCACGACCACGCGGATCACCCGCCGCTGACCTCCCGCGAGCGCCGATACATCCGCGTAGCGTCGTCCGGGCGATTGAGCCGGTCGAGCACAATTCCGAGACCGTAGAGCGCCCGCGTGTTTCGGGGCTCGAGCTCGACGGCCCGCTCGTAGGCGGCCCGCGCACCCTCGAGGTCGTCCACGTGATTGAGGGCTTCGCCGAGATAGAACCAGGCGGCCGCCCGGCCCGGGTCGACCTCCGACGCGCGCCGCAGGTGGGGCACTGCTTCGCTCCACAACCCGCGCCGCTTGAGCACCACGCCGAGGCCCCTGAGCGCCTCGCCGTGGATCGGGTCCACGCGCAGCGCCCACTCGTAGTCCCGCTGCGCTGCGCGATAATGCGTCGCGCCGGCGAGCAGGCGGGCCCGCTCGACCAGCAGCGCGACGTTGTCCGGGTCCGCCGCGAGCGCGTCGTCGAGCGTCGGCGCGGCCGTGGATCCGTTGGGCGCCGGCGCCTCCGCCGTCACCGGCGGCACGTGCGCCGGGAGCTGGGCGGTGACCGGGGGGGGGAGGCCGGCGCGGGCCACGTCCGCGGGTGACGCGATGGTGCTGGTCTCGGTAAGCGATTCCGCTTCCTCGATCAGCTCGGCCGCGACCCGGGCACGCTCCGCCGCCGATTGCCACCGCGGCTCGCGCTTGCGGATCACCCGACCACCTCGCTCGTGAGCCAGGAGAGGTACCGCTCGAGCCCCCCCTCGACCGGTAGCGCCAGCAGCTCCGGCACCTGGTAGGGATGCCGCTCCCGCACGGCGGCGCACAACGCCTCCCACTTCGACCCGTCCGTCTTCAACAGGACCACCACTTCGGCCTCCTCCTTCATCTGTCCCTCCCAGCGGTAGATCGAGCGGGCGCCCGGGAGGAGTGTCCCGCAAGCTACCAGGCGCGCTGCGACCAGGGCTGTGACGAGCGCCCGCGCATCGGCATCGTTCGCGACCGTGGTCAGCACCACGAGGGCGGCGGCGGTCATGGGGACGGCTAACCTAGGGAAGCTACGGAGGTTAAGCAAGGTTTGGGAGGTTGGTGGAGGTCGGAGGAGGTTGGGATGTCAGCGGCACAACCTCCCCTAACCTCCACCAACCTCCCCCATCTCCGCCATCCTCCACCGGAGAGTTGACCGGGAACCCGTCAGCCTTCTAGGCTACGAGTCTATGTCCAGCGATTCGCTCGTCGTTCGCGGCGCCCGCGAGCACAACCTCAAAGACATCACGGTCGAGATCCCGCGTGACAGCCTGACCGTCATCACGGGACTGTCGGGATCGGGGAAGTCGTCCCTCGCGTTCGACACGATCTACGCCGAGGGGCAGCGGCGCTACGTCGAATCGCTGTCCGCCTACGCCCGCCAATTCCTCGGGCTGATGGAGAAGCCCGACGTGGACGCGATCGAAGGACTCTCGCCGGCCATCTCGATCGAGCAGAAGTCGGGGGGCCACAACCCGCGGTCCACGGTCGGGACGATCACCGAGGTGTACGACTACCTGCGCCTCCTGTGGGCGCGGCTTGGCACACCGCACTGTCCCAGGGACGGCTCGCCGATCGAGCGCCAGAGCGCTTCGCAAATCACCGACCTGGTCCTCGCCTGGCCCGAGGGAACGAAGCTGGAGGTGCTGGCGCCGCTGGTGCGCGGCCGCAAGGGCGAGTTCCGCGATGTGTTCGAGGCCGCCAAGAAGCAGGGGTTCGTGCGCGTGCGGGTGGACGGCGAGTCCTACGACCTGGCGCAGGTGCCGAAACTCAACCGGCGCCAAAACCACGACATCGCGGTAGTGGTGGATCGGCTGGTCGTGCGCCGGGCGGATCGCTCGCGGCTCGCCGACTCGATCGAGACGGCGCTCAAGGCGGCGGACGGGACCGTGGAGCTGGTGCACGGCGCCAAGTCCAC
>DASQAM010000330.1:0-12609 GCA_035635735.1 Gemmatimonadales bacterium
CACGCCGCTGATGCAGCAGTATCGCGAGATCAAGGCGCGACACCCCGACACCATCCTGTTTTTTCGGATGGGGGACTTCTACGAGATGTTCGAGGATGACGCGCGGCTCGCCTCCCGGGAGCTGGGACTCACCCTCACCTCCCGGAACAACGGCGGCGCGGCGGAGGTGCCGCTCGCCGGCGTGCCTGTCAAGGCGGCGACCGAGTACCTGCGGCGGCTGATCGCCCTGGGGCACCGCGTGGCGATCTGCGAGCAGGTGGAGGATCCTAAGCTCGCGAAAGGGCTCGTGCGGCGCGCGGTGGTGGAGACCATCACCCCCGGCACCGTCCTCGCCGACGATTGGCTCGAGCGCAACCGGAACAATTTCCTGTTGGCGGTCGACGCTCGCAGCGCATCGGCGGGGGTGGCGGCGCTGGACCTGACGACCGGCGAGCTGCTGCTCGAGACCGTGGCCCCAGAGGACCTCGTGGCAACGCTGGCGCGCTACGAACCCCGGGAAGTCGTACTTCCCGGCGGCGCGCCCGTCGCCTTCACGCTCCCGGGCGCCGTGCGCACGGAGCGTGAGGCATGGGAGTTCGATCCGGAGCTGGCGCGCCAGGACCTGACCCGCACCTTCCGTGTGGCATCGCTCGACGGGCTCGGCGTCGAGCCGGGCGACGGCCCGGCCCTGGGCGCGGTGGGCGCCCTGCTGCGCTACGCGCGAGAGCTCAAACCGGGAGGCCTGCCGCACCTCACCCGTCCCCGCATGCTGCGGCGCGGCGACCTGTTGCCGCTCGACGAGATGACCCGGCGCAACCTCGAGCTGGTGGAGCCGCTCCGCGAGGGGACGACTCTGCTCGAGGTCCTGGACCGCACGCTGACGCCGATGGGCGCGCGCCTGTTACGCAGCTGGCTGCTCGCCCCGCTCGTTCAGTCCGCAGCCATCACCGCCCGCCTGGACGCGGTGGAGGTCCTGGTCGGGGACGCCCGGGGGCGGGACCGCATGCGGGAAGCGCTCGACGGGGTACGCGACGTCGAGCGTCTGGCGGGCCGGGCCGCGCTCGGTCGCGCGACGGCGCGCGAGCTCGGGGCGTTGCGGGATTCCGTCCTCCGTCTGCCCGACGTTCGCGGGGCGCTCGACGGCCTGGAAGCGCGGGGGCGCGCCGCGCTGCTCGAGGAGGCCGCGGACCGCTTCGATCTGCTCCAGGACCTGGGCGACGAATTGGCCCGGGCGCTGGTAGAGCGTCCGCCGGGCCAGGCGTCGGACGGCGACGCGATCCGAAGCGGGTACGATCCCGAGCTCGACGACCTCAAGGATACGCGCGACGGCGGCAAGCAGTACATCGCGGGGCTCCAGGCGCGAGAGCGCGAACGCACCGGTATCTCATCACTCAAGGTCGGGTTCAACAAGGTCTTCGGCTATTACCTCGAAATCACGAACCCACATCGGGATCGTGTGCCGGCCGATTACGAGCGGCGCCAGACCCTGTCCGGCGCCGAACGGTTCGTCACGCCCGAGCTCAAAACGTACGAGGCCAAGGTTTTGGGCGCCGAGGAGCGCATCGCGGTGCGCGAAGCGGAACTGGTGGACGCCTTGCGGCAGCGCGTCGCTCAAGCCATCGCCCGGGTGCAGACGACGTCCGGCGTGATCGCCCGGCTCGATGTATGGGGCTCCCTAGCCGACGTCGCCCACCGCGAGGGATACGTGCGCCCCGCGATCAGCGACGACTTCACTGTCGAGCTCGAGGGCAGCCGCCATCCGGTGGTCGAGCGCATGATGGCGCGCGAGGCGTTCATCCCGAACGACGTGCTGCTCGACGCGGGCGGCCGCGTGATGCTGCTCACCGGTCCGAACATGGCGGGCAAGTCGACGCTGCTCAGGCAGGTCGGCTTGTGCGTCCTGCTCGCTCAGATGGGGGCCTTCGTCCCCGCGCGGCGCGCGGTGGTCGGCGTGGTGGACCGGTTGTTCACGCGAGTAGGAGCGTCGGACAATCTGGTGCGTGGCCAGTCGACGTTCATGGTGGAGATGAGCGAGACCAGCGCCATCCTCCACGGCGCGACGGCACGCAGCCTCGTGCTGCTGGACGAGATCGGGCGAGGAACCTCGACCTACGACGGCGTCGCGATCGCCTGGGCCGTAACCGAATTCCTGCACAACACGATCGGATGCAAGACGATTTTCGCGACTCATTATCACGAGCTCACACAACTCACCGAGGAGCTCGCCCACGCGCGCAATTTCAACGTGGCCGTGCGCGAAGCGGGGGACGAGATCGTGTTCCTGCATCGCCTCGAGCCCGGCGGCGCCGACCGGTCGTACGGCGTCCACGTGGGGCGGCTCGCGGGGCTCCCGGCGCCGGTGGTCGAGCGGGCGTGGCAGGTGCTCGCGCTGCTCGAAGCGGGGCACCACGTAGCGCGTCAGATTCCGCCCGCGCGTCCGGACGCGGCCCAGCTCGCCCTCTTCAGCCCGCCGGGCCCGCATCCGCTGCTCGACGAGCTCGAGCGCCTGGACGTGAACGCCCTGTCGCCCCTCGAAGCGCTGAATCGGCTGGCGGCGTGGAAGAAGCAACTCGCGGAGGGACCATGAGAGTCTGGACCGTCGCGCTCGCGGGCCTCATGACCGTGGGCCCCGCCGGATGCCGCCAGGCGCCCCCGGCGGAGCAGTCTGGAAGCGGGGCATCCGGCGTTCCGCCCGACCAGGAGCCGCCGGTCGCCCTGAACGGCGACTCGCCCATCCAGTACCCGCCCCGCCTGTACGACCAAAAGGTCGAGGGCGACGTGATCCTGCGCTTGTTCGTCGATTCGACAGGGCGGCTCCAGCCGGAATCGAGCCGAGTGGCCGAGCCGAGCGGCTATCCCGCGCTCGATTCGGCGGCCCTCATGGGCGCGCGCAAGCTGCGCTTCGCTCCGGCACGGCGGCACGGCCTGGCGATTGCCACGGCGTTCCTCCAGCCGATCGAGTTTCGCCACCCGCAAGCGAGTGGCGCCGTCTCGAAGGGAGAGCCGGACACCACGCGTCCCCGACCGACTCCGGTGCGCGCACCCGCCGCTCCCACACCTGCTCCAGCGCGCCCGGCGAGGCGCGATTCGACGCCGGCGCAGCGGGACACGTTCCCGCGCCCCTTGGACACGACACGCGCGGTTCCAGACAGCGCGGCAAAGCCGGATTCGAATGCCGTCCCACGCTAAGCCGTACGGCAACATCCTCGAAACGATCGGCTGGACGCCGCTGGTCCGGCTGAATCGCGTCACCCAGGGCATCCCGACGCCGGTGTACGCCAAGGCGGAGTACTTCAATCCCGGCGGCTCCGTGAAGGACCGGATCGGGCTGGCGATGATCGAGGCGGCCGAGCGCGAGGGGCGGCTCAAGCCCGGCGGTCTGATCGTGGAGGCTACGTCGGGCAACACAGGGGTGGGGCTCGCGATCGCCGCCGCGGTGAAAGGCTATCGCTGCATTTTCACCATGCCCGACAAGATGTCGCAGGAGAAGGCGCGGCTGCTGCGCGCGCTCGGCGCCGAGGTGATCATCACGCCGACCGCGGTGCCTCCCGACCATCCCGAGAACTACATCATGAAGGGACGGGCGATCGCCGCGGCGCACCCCAATGCGATCTTCGCCGACCAGCACTACAACCCGGTGAACCCCGAGGTGCACTATCGCACGACGGGTCCCGAGCTGTGGGAGCAAACGTCAGGGAAGATCACGCACTTCGTGTGCGCGCCCGGGACGGGCGGCACGGTCAGCGGAGCCGGGCGGTTCCTGAAGGAGAAGAACCCCCGCGTCCGCGTGATCGCGGGCGACCCGGCCGGCTCGATTTACACGGAGTATGCGCGCACCCGTCAGAAGACCGAGGGCCATCCCTACAAAGTCGAGGGGATCGGCGGCGACAAGTTGCCGACGTCGCTGCACTGGGACGTGATCGACGAATGGATCACGGTGTCCGACAAAGACGCCATGCTGATGGTCCGGCGCCTGGCCAAAGAGGAGGCGCTGTTCGCCGGAGGCTCGACCGGCGTCAATGTCGTGGCGGCGCTCGACGTGGCGCGCCGGGTGAACGACCCGGAAGCGATGGTGGTGACCGTGCTCGCCGACACCGGAGAGCGGTACCTGTCGAAGGTCTTCAACGACGAGTGGCTGCGGGAGAACCAGATCCTCGACGCGGAGCGGGTGTCGGTGGGAGCCCTCCTCGAGGCGCGGAACTCGGGAGCGCCCCCGCTGATCTCGGTCGCACCCACGGCGACGGTGCGCCAGGCATTGAACCTCATGGGCACCTACAACGTGTCGCAGCTCCCGGTGCTGGACGTGGGTGACGGCGTAGGCGCGGTCTCCGAGCAGGGGCTCATGGCCCGGGCGCTCGAGGACCCCTCGACGCTGGATCGGCCGGTCCAGGATCTGATGGATGCGCCATTCCCGGTGGTGGATGCGGACCTTCCCGTCGAGCGGCTCACCACGCTTCTGTCGCGTGAGACGCCGGCCGCGCTGGTGCGCCGCGATGGCAAGCTGGCGGGGATCGTCACCCGCTACGACGTGCTCCACCAGCTCGCCGGGATCCATTGATGCGAATCGCGGTGATCACGGGCGGCGCGACGGCGGAGCGCGCGGTCGCGTTTGCCGGCGCTGCCCAGATCGTGGAGGCCCTGCGGGGTCGCGGGCATACCGTGCGGGTCGTCGACACGGTGACCGGGCTCCTCTCCCCGACCGACGAGCAGCGGCTGCTCACGACCGCCGTGGCCCGCGAGCCGCCAGCCGTGGGCGAGCTCGACGACCGCGAGCGCGCGATGCTGTCGAACGGGCTCGCCGGGCTCAAGGAGGTCACCGGCGCGGACGTCCTGTTCCTCTGCTTGCACGCAGGCCGCGGCGAGGGCGGGATCCTGCAAGCGGTGCTCGAGGTGATCGCCGTGCCCTATACCGGCAGCGGAGCGTTGGCCAGCGCGCTGGCCATGGACAAGGACCTCGCCAAGCGGCTGTTCCGGGCGGCGGGGGTGCCCGTCCCCGGGTGGTTCATGGCCCCGGTCGCCGCCGAGGACGTGACGACGGCGCTGGGGTGGCCCGTGATCGTCAAGCCGTCCAAGATGGGTTCCTCCGTGGGGATGACGCTGGTACGCAACGCCGAGGGGCTGGACGCGGCGGTCCGCGTGGCGAAGGCGTTCGACGCGGAAGTCATGGCGGAGCAATTCATCCCCGGACGGGAGCTGACCGTGGGGGTGCTGGGCGACGTACCGTTGCCGGTGGGCGAGATCATTCCCAAGCACGAGCTGTTCGACTACGAGTGCAAGTACACGCCGGGGATGTCGGAAGAGATCTTCCCCGCGAAGCTCGACACGACGCTGGCGCGGCAGCTGCAGGAGCTGGCGCTGACGGCCCACCGCTCCCTCAAGCTCGGGGGGTATTCGCGCGTCGACTTCCGATTGAGCCCCGAGGGCGACATCTTTTGCCTTGAGGCGAACACGCTCCCCGGCATGACGCGCACCAGCCTCCTACCGCAGGCCGCCCGGGCTGCGGGGATCGAGTTTCCGGAGCTGTGCGAGCGGATCTGCCGACTCGCGGGGAACTCGGGGAGTACGCGCGGGGGATAACCATACGATGGGCCCGCAGCGGATGTTCGGTATGACTCCGTGGGTGCGGCGGCTGATCGTCGCCAACCTCGTCGTCTTCCTGCTCCAGGTGACGCTGTTCGTCAGCCCGGGGTTCATCGGTACGCTCGGGCTCACGCCGCTCTACGCTTTCCGGCAGCCGTGGACGTTTGTCACGTATATGTTCGTCCACGCCAACCTGCTGCACCTCGCCTTCAACCTGCTGGCGTTGTACGCGTTCGGGCCCGAGGTGGAGGAGCGGATGGGCGGCGGTCCGTTTCTCCGTTACTACTTGCTCTGCGGGTTGGGCGGAGCGGCCTTGTCGCTGGTGCTGGGGTGGGGCTTCGGCAGGATCAATCCGGTGGTCGGGGCGTCGGCCGCCGTGTACGGCGTGCTGCTGGCGTTCGCGTGGGCGGCGCCGGACGCCCCGATCAACGTGTTGTTCTTCCCCGCGCCGATTGCGGCCAAGTGGCTCGTGACGTTCCTAGTGGCGGTCTCGCTCGTGCTCGCACTGTTCCCCACTAGCGGTGTGGCGCACCTCGCGCATTTGGGCGGCTTCGCCGCCGGCTTCCTCTACCTGAAGGTCAGCGACTGGCGGTTGGGACGCGCCGAGCGCAACTTGCGGCGCCGGACCGAGCCGAGCGTGCTCGTCCATCCGGGACGCGCCGCTCGGGCCAGCGACGCGCCGAAGCCGCCGCGGCGGGTCGAGCGCGATCCCGCGCAAACGGAGATCGACCGCGTGCTCGACAAGATCTCGGCGCGCGGCATCGACAGTCTCACTCCCGCCGAGCGGCGGTTCCTCGCCGAGATGAGCCGCAAGATGCGCGACCACACCTGAGCGCCATCTCTCGAACAGTCGCGTCGTAGATTGTCAAGCCGGGCGCGTCCCGTCGCGCCCGGCCCCCGGGCGGGCGTGCGCTTGTCTCCGGCGGGGCTGGTTCCCAAATTGGGGCCGGCCGCCTCATGCTCGTCAATCTCGTGCCGGAGTTCCTGGCGATCCTCGCCGCGCCCGACCCCACCGCGGCTTATCACGAGTATCTCGAGCGCCACAAGCCCGTGCTGCAGAGCTACTGGCACAACTACGTGCTGGACCCGACGTCGCCGCACGCGGAACGGGTGATCGCGGCCGCGTTGGGCGCTGAGCGCGCGGATCTCGAGCGGCTGCTCGAGGACGTGGACGTCGCCGCGATCGCGGAAGATGCGCTGCAACGTTCGCTCGACCGCTTCGAGGCGGACTGCGCCGTGGACCTGTATCTCATGGTGGGCGTGGGCGCCGCCAACGCGGGCGAGCTGGTGGTGGGCGGACGCGGGATTGCCTTCGTATGTCTCGAGCATTTCACCGGCCGGCCGAATCCCCAGACGTACGGCATGGGACTCGCGCCGCACTTGTTGCCGCTCTGGATCGCGCACGAGGTGGCGCACGCGGTGCGGTACGCGTCACCGACAAGTCGCGCCGACTTGAAGCGGCTGGTCACCGACCTGCGCGGCTACTACGACTACTGGGACACCGGCAGCCGGGCCACCTTGCGGGAGCTGCTCGCGAACGAGGGGGCGGCCGTGGCGGCGGCGCAGGCGGTGGCGCCCGGGTTCGAGCCGTGGGAATACTTCGGCTACACCCGTCGGCAGTACCGTCGCATCCGGGAGCTCGACGCGTTCCTGCGACGCGCGGCGGCGCCGTTACTGGACGAGACGGGCCTGGGGCTGCGCTTGCGCTTCCTGTCGGGGGGCATGAGCCCTGCCGCCCGCCTGACGGCGGGGAAAGTGCTGCCGGAGCGCTCGGGGTACTATCTCGGCCTGCGACTGGTGGAGAGTTACCTCGCCGAGCGGGGGCTCGCCTCGACGGTGCGCGCGGCGGCAGGGGAGTTCCGGACGGCGGACGAGCGGGCGCTCGGGATCCAAACCGCATGAGCCCGCGGCCCCGCGCCGAGCGTCGCCAGAACCGGCCGCTGCGGGAGGTCCTGGACGACCTACTCGGCCACGCACGCGAGATCGCCCGCCGGGCCAAGGCGATGACGCCCGCGGAGCTCGACTACGCGCAGCAGCGGTTGGAATGGCTCGCCGACGAGGTGTGGCGGGTCGCCACGGGGGAGGCACCACCCGCCTAAAACCCCACGAAAGTTCCATTCTGCGGGCCTGGTTCGCGGGCTTGACACCCGCAGGAGCGGCCGGCAGGTTAGCACCCCATCGATACGGTTCAGTAGGAGCTACCCGCAGACGCGGGACGGCGTGGCTTTCCACACCCCTCTGGCCACGCTGCTCTCAACGCCGCATTCGTGACGGCCGGCAAGTGAAACTCGTGGACCCCATCCGGATCGGGAGGTAGTTATGGCAGCGGATTTCTTCCTTGGCGAGTCTCTGGTAGGCGACGGGAATGAGGTCGCCCACATCGATCTGATCATCGGGTCGAAGTCGGGCCATGCGGGGCAAGCCTTCGTCAACACGTTGGCGAACAACACCGACGGTTTCACCAAGCTACTCGCCGTCGTCACGCCCAACCTGCCGGCGAAGCCCGACACGATCCTCTTCAACAAGGTCACCATCAAGAACGCCACGCAGGCCGTGCAGATGTTCGGCCCGGCGCAGGCAGCGGTCGCGCGCGCGGTGGTGGACAGCGTGTCGTCGGGCATCATCCCGCGGGACAAGGTGGACGACTACTGCATCCTGGTGGGGGTGTTCATCCACTGGGAGGCGAAGAACGACAAGAAGATCTTCGACTACAACTATCGGGCGGTGAAGGAATCGATCGAGCGCGCTCTCAAGGGTCAGCCGAAGATCGACCAGGTGATCTCCCAGGCGAAGACGGCGTCGCATCCGTTCGCCGGTGGCGCGGACAAGGGTTGATCGCTCCGGCAGTCGCCTCTAGTCCACGTCGAGGGGCGGAGCTGCCGCCCCTCGACTGCTTTTCGAGCCCGACGGCGACTGGTCGCGGCGTATGAACCCTGATGCGTAAGCTCCTGCTGCAGCTAGACAGCTCCAAGCTGCCAAGCGTGTTCGATCGGGTAGTCGCCTACGATGGCGGCGCCGACGAGGTGATGAGCTACGGTGGCGTCGTCGAAGCCGATGTCCGCGACCTGATCCACGGCTGCATCTTCACGCGCGGTCCCAAGGACTTGAATAACACCGCTGTCTTTGTCGGCGGCGCGGACATGGCGGTGGGCGAACACCTGCTCGCCGCGGCGACGAAGGCGATGTTCAAGCCCTTCACGGTGTCGGCGATGCTCGACTCGAACGGGTCGAACACCACGGCGGTGGCCGCGGTGGAGAAGATGGTGAAAGCCGTGGGCGATGTGCGCGGCAAGCGTGTCTTGATCGTCGCGGGGACGGGGCCCGTCGGGATTCGGGCCGCCGGACTGTTCGCCAAGGCCGGGGCGGACGTGTGCATCACGTCGCGTAAGGCCGATGCGGGCGAGCGAGCGCGTGAGCTCGTGCTCAGGCGCTTCGGCGGGGCGGTGCGCGCCGTCGCGATGCCCGACGCCGCGGAGGCCATCCGCGCCTGCGAGCGCGCGGAGCTGATCCTCAACGCCGGGCCCGCGGGGGTGATGCTCGTCCCGAAGCAGGCGTGGGCGAACCGACCGGGGGGGGGGCTCAAGGTCGTCGCGGACGTGAATGCGGTTCCCCCGCTCGGCATCGAGGGGGTCGATGTGATGGACGACGGCGTGACGAAGGACGGCGTGGTGTGCTTCGGCGCCCTCGCCATCGGAAACCTCAAGATGAAAGTGCACAAGGCGTGCATTGCGCGCCTGTTCGAGCGCAACGACCTCGTGCTGGACGCCGAGACCATCGCCGACGTCGCGCGGGAGTTGATGGCGCCGAAGACGTGAGCCGATGCCCCGCGTCATCGGCATCGACCCGGGGACGGTGAGCATTGATCTCTGTGGGCTCGACGACGGCCGACTGTTTCTCGACCGCTCCTGGCCCACCGCGGAGGCGCTGGCCGACCCGGCGCGTTTCATTGCCGAGCTCGAAGCAGCGGCTCCGCTCGATCTCGTCGTCGGCCCGTCGGGGTACGGGTTGCCGATCACCCGTGTCCAGGACATCACCGAGGAAGCGCTGCGCCTTGCGTTCCTCGCGGCACCCGGAGAGACCGGGGGCATCGGCGGGCTCGGCACCCTGGTTCGCGCCCTGGCGCGTACCGCTCTGCCGGTCGTGCTCACGCCCGGCGTGGTGCATCTCCCCACTGTGCCAGCGCATCGCAAGGTGAACCGCGTGGACATGGGCACGGCAGAGAAGGTGTGTGCGGTGGCGCTCGCGGTGTCCGACCAGGCCCGCAGGCTCGGGTCCCCCCTGTCGGACGTATCGCTCGTGCTGCTCGAACTCGGTGGCGCGTTCACGGCCGCCGTGGCGGTCGCAGCGGGCCGGATCGTGGACGGGGTGGGGGGCTCGGCCGGGCCGCTCGGGTTTCGCGCCGCGGGGGCGCTCGACGGCGAGGTCGCCTATCTCGCAGGCGAGGTGCCCAAGGCGCTGTTGTTCCGGGGCGGTGCGATCAGCATCGCCGGTTGGGACGAGACGGCCGCCTCGCCCGAGCGACTCGCCCATCCGACGACGTCCGCGGAGCAGGTCGCTCACGACGCCCTGGTCGAAGGCACCGTGAAGACGGCGGTGGCGCTCGCCGCCCAAGTCCCCTCGCCCAAAGCATTCGTCCTCTCGGGCCGACTCGCACACGTGGAGCCGTTGCGGAACGCAATCCGCGAGCGGCTCGAGGCATTCGCGCCGACGCGCTTGGTCGAGGGCTTCGCTCATGCGGCGAAGGAAGGAGCCCAAGGGGCGGCGCTCATCGCCGACGGGCTCGCGGGCGGCGCGAATCGCGCACTGGTCGAGCGGCTGGCGATCCGTGAGGCGCGGGGGAGCGTATTGGATCACCTGTACGTCGTGCCGCGCAAGCAGGCACGCCGCCGGCTGGGCTTGTCATGACGCGCGTGCTGCTCGCCGGCGTGTCGACTCGCGACATCGCGGAGTCCGCCGTCCGTGCGGGGTACGAGGTGGTCGCGGTCGACGGATTTGGCGATCTCGATCTCCAGGCCTGCGCGACCGAGGTGCATGTCGTCAGGGTCGACGGGCGGTTCAGCGCCCGCGCCGCCGCGGCGGCTGCGCGGGACGTGTCCTGCGAGGCCGTCGTGTACGAAGCGAGCTTCGAAAACCACCCCGGCGCCGTCGGCGCCCTCGCGGCCAACCGAGTGCTCTGGGGCAACCCGCCCACCGTGCTGGCCCGAGCGCGCGACCCGCGCCGCCTCGCCCGGGTGGTCGCCGACGCCGGTTTGCCGAGCCCACGCGTCCGCCTCACGCGGCCAGCGCCGGGCACGCGCAGCGGATGGCTCGTGAAGCCGTTGCGCTCCGGGGGCGGGGACGGCATCGCCGTCTGGCGGCGGGGCGCGCCCGTGCCGCGGGGCAGCTACCTCCAGCAGCGCATCGCCGGCGTGGCCGGCTCCCTGGTGTTCGCGGCAGACGGGCGCCGCGCGGTGCCGCTGGGGCTCTCGCGCATTCTCGCCGGGGAGACCGCGTTCGGAGCCGATAGGTTCCGTTACTGCGGCAGCATCCTCGGGTCTCGCGGGGATCCCCAGTTCACCACGGACGACCGCCTGCTCGAGCGGGCGACGCTCCTGGCCGAGAGCGTCACCCGGGCGTTCGGGTTGATGGGGGTGAACGGGGTCGATTTCGTGGCGCGGCGAGGGTTCCCTTACGCGATCGAAGTGAACCCACGCTACACCGCCGCGATGGAGTTGGTCGAGCGGGCGTACGGGCTCTCGCTGTTCGACGTGCATGCGCGGGCCTGTCGGCAAGTGCTGCCGGCGTTCGACCTCGCGGCCGCCCGGCGCCGCGCGCCGGACGCGATCGGCAAGGCGATCGTGTACGCGCGACGTGCCAGCGCGCTGGGCGACACGCGGTCCTGGCTCTCGGACCCGGACGTACGGGATATCTCGCCGCCGGGGACTCGCTTCGCGCCGCGCGAGCCGATCTGCACGATCTTCGCGCGCGGACGGGACGCCGCGGCGTGCTTTGCGGCCCTCACCCGCCGCGCCGCCCGGCTGTATCGCGACGTCGAGCGCCCCGAGGCGCAGAGCGCGTGACCGATCGGACCGTCGCCAACGCCACCTGCCTCGGCTGCGGGTGTACCTGCGACGATATCACGGTGGTCGTGAAGCAGGATCACATCGCGGAAGCCCGCAACGCCTGCGGGCTCGGCGCCGCGTGGTTCGGCGACGGGAGCGTGCCCGCAGAGACGCGCGTGAACGGCCGCGCCGCGTCGCTCGAGCAAGCGCTGACCGAGGCCGCGAGGATTCTCAACGGCGCGCGGCACCCGCTGGTTTATCTCGCCGGCGACATCTCCTGCGAGACGCAGCGGGAAGCGGTCGCGATCGCGGACCGGCTGCACGCCGCCATCGACAGCCTCGCGGCGACCGCCGCGACAGCCGTGCTCGCGGCCCAGCGCCGCGGACGCGCCGGCGCCACGCTCGGCGAAATCCGCCAGCGCGCCGACCTCGTCGTGTTCTGGGCCGTGGACCCGAGCGGACGCTATCCGCGGTACGGTTCCCGCTACGCCGTGGAGCCGCGCGGAATGGCGGTGCCCCAGGGCCGGCAGAGCCGCACGCTCATCGCCGTCGACGTGGGGGAGAACCTCGGTCCCGCCGATTCCGACGGACGGGTGGCGATCGCGCGCGGCGACGAGGTGGACAGCCTGGAAATGATGCGGGCAACGGTGCAAGCGCGTGCTGTGGGTGAGGACGCGCGTTTCCGGCCCGCGGTCGAGCTGGCCCGCCGCATGACGGGCGCGCGCTACGTCGTCATCGTGGCCGACGGCGAGCCGGCCCTGACTCCCGCCGACCCGGCCCGAGCGGAGGCACTCGTCACGCTCGCCCAGGCCTTGAACGGCCCCACGCGGTGCGCTCTGTCCACGCTCCGGGGGGGCGGCAACCGCTCCGGTGCCGATGCCGTGCTCACGTGGCAGACCGGGTTCCCTTTCGCCGTGGATTTCTCCCGCGGGTACCCGAGCTATCAGCCACAAGCGGGCGCGGCCACGCTGCTCGGCGGAGGCGACGTAGACGCCGCCCTCGTCGTCGG
>DASQAM010000331.1:0-3900 GCA_035635735.1 Gemmatimonadales bacterium
CAGGCGGCGTAGGCCGCCGCCGTTAGCTGGTGCGAGCGAGCTCGAACAGGTAGTCCACGTACGAACGCACCGCGCCCGCCATGCCCTGGACCTTGGGATTCTTCGATTCGACCACGTAGTACTCGTTCGGCGCGTGCGCCCCGCTGCCATGGCCCAGCCCGAAGTGACCCGCAGGAAGGTGCAAGGGATCTCCGGTGAACACGTAGCCCGGCCAGGACCCGGCGTTTCGGGGCAATACGACCGGGTCAACCCCGCCGCGCCGGTAGACCGCCGTTTGTGCCCGAATGAGCCCCGCGTCGGCGGCCGTGCTGTTCGGGTCGTATCCACCGGTCATGTTCACGTCGATGTCCTCGAAACCGCGTTTCGCCAGGTGCGCCTTGAGGGCGGCAAGTGCCTCAGCCGCGGTCATATCGGGGACGAGTCGCAGGTCGAGTTTGGCGACCGCCCGGTGGGGGAGGATGGTCTTGCCACCGATCCCCGTGTACCCGCCCACGAGGCCTTCGATGTTCACAGTGGGGCGCGACATCAGGAGCTCGAGCGCCTCGCGCCAGCTCACGTCGTGCACCCAGTGGTCGACGCCGAGCTGCCGCTTGGTCACCTGCTCATCGAGGCGGTTGGCCGCTTCCGCGATCATGGCCTTCTCCGCGGGCGAAAGCGGTCGCGCCTTGGCGGCGAATCCGTCGATCGCGGGGTCGTTGCCGTCTGGGGAGACGAGGGTGGCGAGCGCTTCCACCAGGTGCCACGCGGGGCTGTCGACGCGCGCCTTGTTGCTCGAGTGGATGTCGCGCTGCGGCCCGCGGCCCCAGCGCTCGCCGCTCGAGACGAGCTCCACCTCGATCACGCCTTTGGCGCCGAGCGTCATGATCACCTGGCCGTCCAGCTCCTGCGCGGCGGCAGGCATGAACACGCCGATCGAGCTCCTGAGCGCGGCGAGCACCTCCGGTCGGCGCACGATCTGGGGGAAATGGGGCGAGCCGATTTCCTCTTCGCCCTCGGCCACGAGCACCAGATTCACGGGGAGCTTGCGGCCCGCGCCGCGGATGGCGTGCAGGGCGGCGAGGAACGCCGCCTCGGGCCCCTTTTGGTTCACGGCGCCCCGGCCCACCAGCACGGTGCCCACGCCCGGCTTCTCGACGAGCGACGCGGCCCACGGTGGTGAGGACCATTCCGTGGGGTCCACCTGCTTCACGTCGTACATGAAATAAACGCCCAGCGTGCGCGGGGCGCCCGCGTCGAGTGTCGCGAAGATCCCCGGCACGCCGTCGGTGGGCAGCTTTGCGACCTGGGCGAACCCGGCGTCGCGCAAGAGCTGCATCGTGAGGTCGCATCCCTCTGCGATTCCGTTGTTCTCTGCCGCAATCGACGGTTGGCGGACCCACTGCTGTAAGCGTGCGACGGCTTCGTGGTGGCGCCGCTCGATCTCCGCCTGAATGTCGTCGCGGCCGGGCGGCGCCGCTTGCTTCTCCCAATGCGGCCAAGCGAGCGCCGCGGCGCCGGCCGCCGCGCCCTCGAGGAAGGCCCGCCGGTCCACCGAGTATTCCATATTGCCTCCGTTTAGTCCGACAGCTCGACCATCCCGCGCTCGAGCCAGCGATGCTCGCGTTCCAGGACTTCCTGAGCCAGCCGGTAAGTCCGCGTGTCGGCGTTGTGCGAGAGCTCGCGCAACTTCGCGGCGACGCGGCCTCGCGCCTGACGGCAGAATAGATCGGCGAGGTCCACGGCGCGTCGGCCGGCGGCGGGGTCGTTCTTCCGGAGCCACTCGGCCCGCGCGCACGTGGCGGCCATGGCGAACAGCTCCGCGCCCACGTCCACCAGCCGGAACAGCACGGCCTGGCGGTACTCGAGCTTGGGCCCGAAGCGCATCATCGCGTGGAACACGCCGCGCGCCAGGCGCCGCGCGGCCCGCTCCACGTAGCGCAGGTGCTGCGCGAGCGGCCCGAAGCCCGCGTACTTGGGCCAGAACCCCCAGCCCAGCCACCGCGACGGATACCACCATCCGTAGAACAGCGCCGCCCGCACCAGCCCGCGCAGGCGCTCGCCGAGCGTCTTGCCCGGCATCACCACGTCGCCCGCCACCTGCAGGTGCTTGTCCACCGCCTCGCGGGCGATGAACAGATGCATGATCTCGCTCGATCCTTCGAAAATCAGGTTGATGCGGAAGTCGCGCATGATGCGCTCGACCGGCACGGGCTTCTCGCCGCGGGCCCGGAGCGAGTCGGCGGTCTCGTAGCCGCGGCCGCCCCGGATCTGAACGGTGTCGTCGATGATGCGCCAGCCGCCCTCGGAGTTGTACAGCTTCGCGATCGCGGCCTCGAGGCGGATATCGTAGCTGCCGCGGTCCGCCATCGCGCCGCACAGCTCCGCCACGGCCTCCATGGCGAACGTGTTCGCCGCCATCGTGCCGATCTTCTGGGCGATCGCGTCGTGCTTGCCGATGGGCCGACCCCACTGGACCCGCTCGCTCGCCCATTGGCGGGAGATCTCGAGACAGCGCTTGCCGGCGGCGACCGAGGAGATGGGGAGCGTAAGCCGCCCGGTATTGAGAGTGATCAGGCCCAGCTTCAAGCCCTTGCCCACCTCCCACAGCACGTTCTCGTTGGGGACACGGACGTTGGTAAAGCGCATCACGCCGTTGTAGATCGCCTTCAGGCCCATGAAGTGGCAGCGGTGCTCGACCTTCACGCCCGGCCACGCGGTCTCGACGATAAACGCGGTGATCTGCCGCTTTTCCTTGCCGTTCACGACCTTGGACGGCGTGCGCGCGATCACGACGAGCAACTCCGCCTTCGTGCCGTTGGTGCACCACAGCTTCTCACCGTTCAGGATCCACGCCTGGCCGTCCGGCGTCGGGACGGCCGTCGTCTCCATCGCGGCCGGGTCGGAGCCCACGCCCGGCTCCGTCAGCGCGAAGGCCGAGATCGCGCCCTTCGCGAGGCGTGGGAGATACTTCTTCTTTTGGGCATCGGTGCCGAACAGCTTCAAGGGCTGGGGCACGCCGATCGACTGATGCGCGGACAAGAGCGCCGTGATGGAGCCGTCGATGGACGAGACGAGCTCGATGGCCTTCATATACGACAGCTGGGAGAGGCCCAGGCCGCCATACTCGCGCGGGATCTTGATCCCGAACGCGCCCAGGTCGCGCAGGCCCTGGATTACGGCGTCGGGGATCTCGCCCTCGCGGTCAATCCGGTCCGAGTCGACCTGTTCGCGGAGCAGTCGCTCGAGTTTCTCGAGGAACGGCTGTGCCCGTCGCACCTCTTCAGGATCCTGCTCGGGGTACGGGTGGATCAGGTCGAGGCGGAACTTCCCGAGGAACAGGTCGCGCACGAAGCTTGGCGCGACCCACTCCTGCTCGCGCGCGGCCTCGGCGACCTCGCGCGCCTCGGCGGCGCTGACCTTGCGCTCCGGGGCCGTAGCGGTGGTGGCCATGGTCTCAATCTACCCTGTGGAGCGCTCCGACAAGAGGCTCGGCTTAAGCAGTAAGGCGGCGGCTGCCCCGCCCACGAACCCGCCGAGGTGTCCGTAGTTGTCGATGTAGGGACTCAGGAGGCCCGTCGAAATCTGGTACGCCGCCCACACCAGGAGCACGAAGCCGATCCGCTTGTCGCGCAGGTAGAAGCGCTTCTGGTGGCGGTACAAGGCGACGACCACCGCGGCCACGACCCCGAAAATCGCACCCGACGCCCCAACCGACGGCCCGGGCGACAGGGTGGTGGAGAGGAGGGAGCCCGTGAGGCCGCTCGTAAAGTACACCACCGCCGTCCGCGCGAAGCCGAAGGCGTGCTCGCAGGCCATGCCCACCACATACAGCACCAGGCAGTTGCCGATCAGGTGATCCCAGCCGGCGTGCAGGAAGGTCGCGCTCTCGAGGCGCCACCACTCGCCGGCGAGCACGCGGTC
>DASQAM010000332.1:0-7054 GCA_035635735.1 Gemmatimonadales bacterium
AGGGGGACCCGCGTTGTACCACAACCGCGGGGACGGCACCTTCGAGCCGGACGCGCGGGCCGGCGAGCTGCGGCGCAAGCTGCGCGGCGTCGCCGGCCTGGACGCCGCATTCTTCGACTTCGACAACGACGGCTTCCTCGATCTTGTCGTGGTGGGCGAGCCCCCGGCCTCCCCTGCCGGCGGGCGTGGCGTGTTCCTGTTCCGCAACGACCCAACCAGAGGTTTCGAGGACTACTCGTCGATCCTCCCCGACAGCCTGCGGGCGGGCCGGGCCGTCGCCGTCACCGACGTCGACCAGGATGGCGACCTCGACCTCATCGTCGTCGGGTGGGACGGGCGGCCCCGGCTGCTCCGTAACGACGGCGGCAACGTGAACCAGTACGTGAAGGTGCGCCTCGTCGGGCTGCGCGAGGGGAGCGGGAAGAACAACACCTTCGGGCTCGGCGCCACGCTCGAGCTGCGGGCGGGCGATCTCTACCAGCTGCGCCTCGTGACTGACCGCGTGACGCACTTCGGCCTGGGGCGCCGGCTCAAGGCCGACGTGCTGCGGGTGCGCTGGCCCAACGGCGTGTCGCAGACGGTCTACTACCCGGGGACGGAGGAGGACGTCCTGGAGCAGCAGATCCTCAAGGGATCTTGCCCGTTCCTGTACGCCTGGGACGGCCACGGCTTCAGCTTCGTGACCGACGTCATGTGGCGGAGCGCGCTCGGGATGCCGCTGGGCATCATGGCCGGCGGGACCGACATCGCGTCGGCCCCGCCCCACGCCTCGCGCGAATACATGCGCGTGCCCGGGGCTGCCCTCGCACCACGAGACGGCCGCTACATCCTGCAAATGACCGAAGAGCTGTGGGAGACCGGCTATCTCGACGCGGTGAAGCTCCTCGCCGTGGACCACCCGGATTCCGTGGACGTGTACGTAAACGAGGGGTTCGTACCCCCCGCGCCGGGGCCGGCGGAGCTGCGGCTGTACACCGTTCCGCGGTCTTCTCTCCGCCCGCCCGTTGCCGCGACCGACGAGCAGGGCACCGACTGGCTGCCCGCACTGCGCGCGCGGGACGACCGCTACGTGGCCCCGCTCACGCTCACCCGTTACCAGGGCATCGCCACGCTCCACGACCTGATGCTCGACTTCGGCGACCTGAGCGGTTCGGACAGCGTCCACCTGTTTCTCACGGGGTGGATCTTCCCGACGGACGCGAGCATCAATCTGGCCCTCGCCCAGCGAGGGGAGGCGGGCGTCATCTTCCCTTATGTCGAGGTGAAGGACCTCCAGGGCCGCTGGCGCCGGGTCGCCGATGTGGGCTTCCCGTCTGGCAAGAGCAAGACCGTCGTCGTGGATCTCACGGGGAAATTCCTCAGCGCCGACCATCGCGTGCGCCTGCGGACCAACATGGAGGTCTACTGGGACCAGGCATTCGTCGCGGCCGGAGGAGCCAGCAGCCCGGCCGTGATCACCACGCTCGAGCCCGCGGGGGCCGACGTTCACTACCGAGGGTTCTCACGGATGTACCGGAAGGGCGGGCGGTACGGACCGGAGTGGCCCGTATACAGCGAGGTCTCACGAGAGTCGCCCTGGGAGTCGATCGTGGGCAGGTATACGCGCTACGGCGACGTACTGCCCCTCGTGCGGGCGCCGGACGACATGTACGTCGTCTTTGCGCCCGGGGACGAAGTCACCGTGACGTTCGACGCCAACGCCGCCCCACCGCTACGCCCCGGGTGGACTCGCGACTTCCTGCTGTACACGGACGCCTGGCTCAAGGACTCCGATCGGAACACTGCGGCGGGGAACACCGTCGCGCCCCTGCCGTTCCACGGCATGTCGCGCTATCCCTACGGTGCGGACGAGGCGTACCCCAAGGACGCGGCGCACGAGCGTTATCTCCAGAGCTACAACACACGGCGCGTGGGGCGAGCCCTCACGCCGTAACCACCCCCTACCGTTGGTCCTCACCCCTGTTCCCCTTTCCCGTGGGAGAGGGGGGACGAAACCTGTAATGCGTTTCCCCTCTCCCGAAGGGAGAGGGGATAAAAGGGGTGAGGACCTATGGGGGAGACGAAATCGAAGCCCGGCCCGGACCACGGAGGCGGCTACAGCAGATACCCGCGCTTCATCAGGGAGCGCCCCGAGGCCGCGTAGCCATCCGGCCCGGGCAGATGGAAGCTGAGCGAATCGGCGAGCCGGTCGTAGATGTTGAACAGCACGCAGACGTGGATCGCGTCCTCCACGGCCTCATCCGTCACGCCGACCGCCCGAAGTGGCTTCACGTCCGCTGGCCCCACTTCCGTGGGGGCGAGCGTGAGCTTCTCGACGAAGCCGAGCGTGGCACGCAGCTTCGGGTCGAGCGGCGCCGTACGCCAGTCCGCCAGCACCGCCTCGACCAGCTCGTCGTCCTTCCCTTCGTGCTTCAGGGCCAGCGACGCGACCGCGCCGTGCGCACCGGTTCAGAAGAGACATTGGTTCAGGCGGGAGGTGAACGCGGCAAACAGCTCCCGCTCGCCCACGCTCCACGGTGAGGGCCCGCGCATCACCGCTTGCGTCCAGTCGCACATCGGGCGGCCGAAGAATTCCGGCCGGTAGAACAGCGTCTTTACGACGTCGGGAACGCGGCGCATGCTCACCACGCGGATCAGCAGCAGCTTGAGGCGTTGCGCCAGCCGGTGTCCGTGCTCGACGGCGGCGAGGCGCATCAGCGCTGCTCCTGCGTTCCCCCTCTCCGCGCCGCGGAGAGGGGGACAGGGGGTGAGGACGACGTCGTGGAGAGGGAGTCAGGGGGTGAGGCCTCGCCCCGAAGCGCGCCGAGCCCGCGCTCGAGACGGCCCACAGCGGCCCCGAGCGCCGCGGACACCGTCACCTCGAAGAGGACGTCGTCGGAGTTGCCGGCCTGCTTGAGCGCCGCGAGGTCCTCGTCCCTGACCTCGTAGGCGTGCAGGGCCACCTTGTCGATATAGCCGGCGAGGTCGGGCGCGATGTCCTCACCCCCTGTCGCCCTCTCCGTTCTGGAGCGGGGGGACGAAAGAGGACCGAATGCCCGCGCGAACACGGCGCGACGCAGCTCGCTTGCGGCTTGGCCCGGTCCCGCCAGCACGCTCTCGACGAGTCGCTCGACCATGACGGTGTACCGCCCGGTTCGGTTACCCATGCGGCTAGCATGGGTACGAGGCATCTGGTCGTCAAGAGGGCGGCCGCCCGGCCCCGGGTGGCGGAACCCCTCTCCATGGCGTACGATTCCGCCGCCCATGAGCCTGCTCGCGTTCCTACTCGTGGCCCAGACGGCCACGCAGGCGGACACCGTGCCGCCGTATCTCGCCTTCCCGGAGCCTGGGCTCGACGACCCCGCTGCGTATGAGGGCTACAACACGCGCGTGTACCAGGACGCGAGCGGCAACGCGTTCCAGGTTTACGTGAAGGGCAACACCGGACGCGCGGTGCACCTGTGGGCCGACGCGGCCAACGAGAGCGTGGGCTTCACCGTCCGTGACTCGAGCGGCAGGCCCGCCGAGCTGGCCTGGGGCTCTTCCGGCGCCGTCGTAACGGGATCGGCCCACTCGCGGTCCGTGTCCTATGCCCTGGAGCTCCCTTCCACGGTCAGCGTAGGTCTCTTCTTGCTCGGCTCCATGCGGGTGGAGCGGGACTTCCAGTATGCAGGTCGCGACTCGCTGTCCCTCGGCACACCCGCATTTCCGCAGTCGGAGCTCGCGGAGCTGATCGACCACATCGCGAAGCTCAAAACGCCGGAACGAGCCCGTCATCTGTCGCTGCTCGGCGTCAAGACGATCGATGCGCTGCGCACACGACTCAGCCCCCGGGTCACCACGAAGCTCGGAGACACGGTCTGGGTTGTCCGGGTGGAGCAGGAGAGCTTCGACGGCAAGAATCATCTCTGGTTGGCGCTCGAGGGCGACGCGCGGGAAACTGTTTCCACGCTCTCCGGGAGCACCGTCACGGTCCGACGGCCGGCCGGGGGCCCGGTGCGCCTGACCGTGCGCGTGACGACCGACGCGCCGGCGCTGTTGCCCCTCGGGCGCGCGGAGATCTTCAACGAGAACTTCCAGCGCTTCGCCGCGCAGGTCCGCGCCGACACCGCGCATCCGCTGACGTCGCGCCGGCTCGAGCGCGAAGTGCGGGGCGTCGAGCTGCTGTGCTACCGCGAGAAGCTGATGGCAGGGCTGCCCAACTTCGCGACCTATTTCGGTCGTGACATGCTCATGACCGCGCTGCTGATGCAGCCGGTGTGGGCGCCCGCCATGTCGGAGCACGTGGTGGCGAGCGCCCTCGGCAAACTGTCGCCGACGGGGGACGTGAGCCATGAGGAGGCCCTGGGCGGCCAGGCGATCCGCGAAAACGCGGCCGAGTACAATCGCCTCGTATCCGCGGGCCGGCTGGCACGCGCTCGCGCGCTGCTCGCACAGCTCGCGGCCACACGCGAGAACTACATCATGGTGGACGACGATTTTCAGCTGCCCGTCGTCGCCGCGCGCTATCTCGCCGACCCGCGCGTGCCGGCCGATCGCAAGCGGGATTTCCTGCGCAGCGGCCGGCACCTGGCGCGACTGGTTTCGAACCTGGCGTTCGTGGTGCGCAAAGCAGCCCCATACGCACGCCAGCCGGTGGCGACGAACCTCGTGAGCTTCCCAGGGGCACCGGAGGGTCACTGGATCTCCGCGAGCTGGCGCGACAGCCGTGCGGGCTACGGGGGTGGCCGCTTCGCCATGGACGTAAACGCCATCTGGGTGCCGCACGCCCTCGAGGCGGTCGGGACCATTCTCGACGCCCTGAAACAGCTCGGCCTCACGCCGGTGATTCGTGAGCAGCCGCTCGCCACATTTGCACGGGACCGCGCGGCCCTGCAACGGGCCGTGACTACCTGGAAGGGTGCCGAACGCCACTTCCGGGTGGCGCTCCCACGGAAAGCCATGACGGATCGCGTCGCTGCCCGGTTGGGCTGGCTGCCGCCGGCGGAGGGTGAGTACTGGAACAGCGTCGCGCAACGGACGGGTGGCCCCGCGGACACGCTACGGTTTCTCGCCCTCTCACTCGATGCCGCCGGGCGGCCGATCCCGATCGTCAACACCGATCCCGCGATGCTGCTGCTCGTCGATTCGCTCGGCCCCGATCGGACGCTCGAGCTGATCGGGCCGATCATGCAGCCGTACCCCTGGGGGCTGTTCGTGGACGGGCTCGGTCCCGTGGTCGCGAACGATGCCTACGCCACCCGCGACGTGTGGGAGGCGTTTCGCCGGGATCGCTATCACTCTCCGACCGTCGTGTGGGGCCGCGATGTGAACGCGCTGCTCGCCGGCCTCGCGCGGCAGCTCCCGGCCGGCGATGTAGGAGCGCAGCATGCTGCGCCCCTACGCGACGCGGTGCACCGCGTCACAGACGCCGTGGATCGTTCCGGACTGCGGCATGCCGAATTGTGGAGCTACACCATCGAGAACGGCCGACTGGTCCCCTCGCGCTACGGCACCAGCTCGGACGTCCAGCTGTGGAGCCTGACCGACCTCGCCGTTCAATATCTCCTCAACCATCCAATACCATGAGCAACCTGCACGGATTCGACATTGCCGTCATCGCCGCCTATTTCCTCGTGCTGGCCGGGATCGGGTACTGGGCGGCGCGCCGGGAGAAGAACGTCAGCGCCGACTTTTTCCTCGCGAGCCGGGATGTAGGGTGGTTCGCGGTGGGTGCGAGCCTGTTCGCCTCGAATATCGGGAGCGAGCATCTCGTGGGCCTCGCGGGCACCGGGGCGGCCAGCGGGCTCGCGGTGGGCCACTTCGAATGGCTCGCCTGCTTCATGCTGCTGCTGCTCGGCTGGCTGTTCGTGCCGTTCTATCTGCGGAGCGGCGTGTACACGATGCCCGAGTTCCTCGAGCGCCGCTTCAATCCGGCCGCGCGCAGCTACTTCACCTGGGTGTCGATCATCGGGTACGTCCTGACCAAGATCAGCGTCACCTTGTTCGCCGGTGGCATCGTGATGCGCGAGGTGACGGGGTACAGCGTGTGGACCAGCGCCGTCATCCTGATCGTCGTCACCGGGATCTACACGGTCCTGGGGGGACTGCGCGCCGTGATCTATACGGAGGTGATGCAGGCGGTCGTGCTGATCATCGGATCGGCGACCATGACCGTGCTGGGCTTGCAAGCCGTGGGAGGGTGGAGCGGTCTGGAGGCGCGCGTGCCGGCGGACTTCTTCTCCATGTGGAAGCCAATGAATCACCCGAACTTCCCCTGGACAGGCATTGTGTTCGGCGCGCCAATCCTGGGCGTCTGGTATTGGTGCACCGACCAGCATATCGTGCAGCGGGTGCTCGCGGCCAAGAACGTCAGCGCCGCCCGCACGGGCACCATCTTCGCCGGGTTTCTGAAAATCCTGCCGGTGTTCATCTTCGTCTTGCCGGGGATCATCGCCGCAGCGTTGTACGCGGACATCCGGGGCGGGTCGGCCGATGCGGCGTACCCCGCGTTGGTCACGCGGCTGCTGCCCGCCGGGTTCAAGGGGCTGGTGCTGGCGGGCATGCTCGCCGCGTTGATGAGCTCGCTCGCCTCCGCGTTCAACTCCTGCTCGACGCTGCTCACGTGGGACGTGTACCGCAAGCTCCGGCCCGACGCGAGCGAGCAGCGTTTGGTGGCGGTGGGACGGATCACCACCGTGCTGCTGGTCGGGTTGGGTCTCTTGTGGATTCCGTTCATGAAGTACATCTCGCCGCAGATCTACATTTACCTGCAGAGCGTCCAGGCGTACATCGCACCGCCGATTGCGGCCTGCTTCCTGCTTGGCGTGCTGTACCCGAGGCTCAATGGAACCGGCGCGTTGGCCGCGCTGTGGACCGGGCTGGTGATCGGGACGGCGCGACTGGTGCTCGAGCTCGCGCGCAGTGAGTTGGGGAGTGGTACCGTGTGGTACTGGTTCGCCACGATCAACTTCCTGCACTTCGCGGCATTGCTGTTTGCGCTGTGCTCGGGGATCCTCATCGCGGTCAGCCTCGCGACCGCGCCGCCCGGGACTGCCCGGACCGCCGGGCTGACGGTCGGGGCCCCGGAGATCAC
>DASQAM010000333.1:0-1510 GCA_035635735.1 Gemmatimonadales bacterium
GCCCGGCCTCGAGCAGAATCTCCACCAGCAGGTGCGCCGTGTGGGGCACGTCCTCGGCCGGCTTGAAGATCACCGCATTCCCGCACAACAGCGCGGGGAACATCTTCCATGTCGGGATCGCGAGCGGGAAATTGAATGGCGTGATGAGTCCCGCCACGCCGATCGGCCGGCGAAAGCTCATCGCCCATTTGTTGCGCAGCTCCGACGGCACCGTGCGGCCGAACAGCCGCCGCCCCTCCGTGTGGGCGTAATGCGCGGTGTCGATCCCCTCCTGCACGTCGCCACGGGTCTCGGCCAGCACCTTCCCCATCTCCCGGGTCATGGCGCGCGCGATGTCCTCCTTCCGCTGGACGAGCAGATCGCCCACGCGGTGCAGCACCTCGCCGCGGATCGGCGCGGGGGTCTTGGACCACTGCGCGAACCCCCGTTTAGCCGACTCGATGGCGCGCGTCACATCGTCCGGTCCGGAACGGGGAAAGCAGCCGATTACGTCGTCCCAGCCCGCCGGGTTGCGGTTCTCGAAGTACGCGCCGGTCCGCGGGGCGACCCACTCGCCGGCGATGAAGTTCTTGAAGTTCTCAGGCATGTCGGGTGCTGGGTGTTAGGTGTGAGGTCGGGGTCTCAGCGCGGCAGCGGCACGTCGGGGCACAGCCACAGGGCGGCCGCCTTGTCGCCGACGCGCGGCAATACTTCCCGCGTCAAGAGGAGAATCCCCCAGACGATGAGGATCTGCGAGATCACGTGTGCGAAGCCGAGGCGTCGTTTCCAGGACGAAATGCTGGCCCACAACCCCGCGGCGATCACGGTGGTCACGCCCAAGAGATAGAAGATCAGCCGCAGACCACAGCCGTGCGAATAGGGCCAGACGCCCGGGGCGATCCCGATGCCCACGAGCACTCCCAGCGCCACTTTCGCCCACGTGCCAACACGGTCGCGGGCGCTGGGGGGCCCCCCTCCCGCCCCGCCGCTCCATGCGCTGCCGGGCGCTGCGGCCGGCCGGCGAACGGTGGGCTCGCCGCCACTCGGCCGGCCGAGCGATGGGTCCGCCGCCGGCAGCTTCTTGAGGAGGCGGTCCACCTCGGCCATCTCCTTGTCCCAGTCGCGATCCTTGTCGATGTCCGCCTCTACGCCTCCCGAGCCAGTCCGTAGCGCTCGATCTTCTTGTAGAGATTGCTGCGCGGCATATCCAATGTGCGCGCGGTCTCGGACACATTCCAGTCGTTTTCCTTCAGCTTCGCGAGGATATAGGTGCGCTCCGCCACCTGCTTGAACTCCTCGAAGGTGGCCGCCCGCATCCATGGTGCCCCCGCCACATCGGCGGCGCTCGCCCCGGGCCCCGCGTCCGCCGTTCCCAAGCCGGCAATCCGCTCCACGTCCTGCGCCGTCACCGCGGGTCCAGTGGCGAGGATAAGGAGCCGCTCGATGGCGTTCCGCAGCTCGCGAATGTTGCCCGGCCAATCACGTGCGGCCAGCTGCTGCACGGCCTCCGCGTCGAACGGCTTGGCCGGCA
>DASQAM010000334.1:0-1690 GCA_035635735.1 Gemmatimonadales bacterium
TCGGCCTGGATCGCGTGCGCCGCGATGGCGGCGCCTTCGAGCAATGCGTGCGGCGTCCACCGCATGATCTCGCGGTCTTTGAAGGTTCCGGGCTCGGATTCGTCCGCGTTCACGCACAGGTAGTGCGGCTTCTTCTTTTCCTTGGGCATGAAGGACCACTTGAGCCCCGTCGGAAAGCCGGCACCGCCGCGTCCGCGCAGCCCCGATTCCTTCACGATCTCGATGACTCGGGCGGGCTCCATCGTGAGGGCCTGCGCCAGACTCTCGTAGCCCCCCCGCTTCACCCAGCCCTTGTGCGTGCGGGCGTCGGCCTCGCCGAAATGCTTGGAGAGGACGACCGTCTCTTTGGGGTGCGGCTTATGCGGGTACCCCATTTACTTGTACCTCTTCACGAGGTCGGGCACCTTCTCCGCGCTGACGCTTTCGACGAAATCGTCGTCCACGAGCACCGGAGTCGCGAATCCACAGGCCCCCAGGCACTCCACCTCGATCACCGTCCACTTGCCGTCGGGGCTGGTAGCGCCGAGTTCCTTGGCACCGGTCGCGTCGAGCAGCGCCTTCACGACGGCCTCGGCGCCGCAGACATTGCACGGCGACGTAGTGCACACCTGCACGAAGTGCTTCCCCACCGGGTGCTGGTGATACATGGTGTAGAACGTCACCACGCCCTTCACGTATGCGGGTGTCAACCCCAGCACCTCGGCCACCTCCGCCATGTTGCGATCGGAAATCCAGCCGCGCGCCTCCTGCACGAGCCACAACGCCGGCAGCAGGGCCGCCTGCTTGGTGGGATAACGCGTCAGGATCTCGCCCAGCCGCTCGAGGGTCTTGCCCACGAAGACCGGGTGGTACTCTTCCGTGCCCGGCGCCGGTGTCGGATGCGCGCTGACACTCATCGATCCACCTCGCCCATGACGATGTCGACCGACGCGTTGATCGCGATCAGGTCGCTCAACAGGTGTCCCTCCGCCATTTTGGGAAGGGCCGAGAGGTTGATGAACGACGGCGGCCGGATGCGCCACCGCACCGGCTTGGCCGTGCCGTCCGACACCAGGTAGTTGCCGAGCTCGCCTTTTGGGTTCTCGATCCCCACGTAGGCCTCGCCGATCGGTGCCTTCACGCCTTCCATGACCTGCTTGAAATGGTAGATCATCGCCTCCATATCGTTCATGGCACGCGATTTTGGGGGGAGGATCACCCGCGGGTCGGCGATGTTGACGGGGCCATCGGGCAGCCGGACGAGCGCCTGCTGCAGGATGCGGTTCGACTGGGAGCACTCCTCGAGCCGCACGAGGTAGCGGTCGTACACGTCGCCGTGCTCGCCCACCACCACGTCGAAGTCGTATGTCTCGTAGTCCAGGTATGGCTTGTCCTTGCGCACGTCGTAGGGGACGCCCGAGGCGCGCAGCATCGGACCTGAGAGCGAGTAGTTCGTCGCCTCCGCGGCGCTGAGCGCGCCGACGCCCTGCGTGCGGCCGACCCACACGGCGTTCCGAGTCAGGACGCGATCGATCTCGCTCAACGTTCGGGGAAAGGTCTGGGTGAATTCGCGCAGCCCGGCGACGAAGTCGTCGGGAACGTCGGCCATCAGGCCGCCGACGCGCGTCACGCTGGTGGTGAGCCGGGCGCCGGTCCACATCTCCTGGAGATTGTAGATGCGCTCGCGCTCCTGGAACGCCCAGAGAAACGG
>DASQAM010000335.1:0-4571 GCA_035635735.1 Gemmatimonadales bacterium
CGGGAGCGAGTGTCGATGGCTGATCTCAGGCCCATGGGCGTCGGGGAAATCCTCGATGGCGCGCTCACGATTTACCGTCGCCATTTCATCACCTTCGTGGCGCTCGGCGTGATCGTGTTGGGGCTGCCCGTCGTGCTGACGGTCTACGCGCAGCTCTCCGGCCCACAGCAGCACCCGGTGATCCTGTTCCTCGCGGCCGTCATGCAGTACTTCGCGGGACTGCTGCTCACCGCCGGCGTCATCCGCGTCATCTCGGACTTCTACCTCGGCCGCGACGCGAGCCTCGGGCAGGCGCTCGCGCTCGGTACGCAGAAGGTGTGGCCGCTGTTCGTGGTCGGGTTGGGCAAGGCCATCGTCATCGGCCTCGTCTTCATCGTGCCCGGGTTCTTGGCGGCGATCGCCATCCCCTTGCTCGCCAAGACCGGCGGGCTCGGCGCGCTCGTCGCGATCGCGCTGATCGGCGGCGCGGCCTGGCTCGCGGCGTTCGTGGCCTGCGGGTACGGCGTCACGACTCAGGTCGTCGTGCTCGAGCCGCTGGGCTCGAGCTTCGACGCGTTCGGGCGCTCGTGGGACCTGACGCGCGGCCGGAAGCTCAAGGTGCTGGGACTCGCGCTCGTCGCGTTCATTCTGGTCGCCGTTCCGTCGATCGGCATCGGGGCACTCGCGGGTGTCCTGCGATTCTCGGCATCCTCCTGGGCCTCGGTCCTGCTCGTGCTCGCGGCGATCCTGCCGGTGATCCTCACGCCCGTGCTGCCCTGTGTCTTCACGCTGATGTACTACGACCTCCGGGTACGGCGGGAAGCCTTCGATCTGGAGCTCTTGAGCCAGCAGCTCGGCGCCGGGTGATCCGAGCGCGCGGGACGACGACGCTGCCGTGAGCGCGTGGTTGCTCTTGTGCGCGCAAGGCGTGCCGCCGGATTCCGTGCGGCGCGCGGTGCGGGAGGTGTTCGCCCGGTCCGAGTATCACTGGGGCGAGCGGTCTCATCTGCTGCAGTGGGTCGAGTCCTGGTGGCGGAAGCTCATGTTCGCCATCGGCTCGCTCGACGCCGGCCACCCCATCCTCGCGCGCGTGATTTTTTGGGCCGCCGTGGTGGCGTTGGTGGCCATCCTCGTGCATTTCGGATACGTGGCCTGGCGCATCTACCGCGCGACCACGCGCCCGCCGGGCGCGGTGACGGCGCCCACCGGCATGCGACTGGAAGACGCCCGCGCCTACCACGATCGCGCCGACGCCCTGGCGCGCGCCGGCCGTTATACCGAGGCCTTGGCCTACCGGTTCAACGCGTTGTTGCTGGAGCTGGAGCGCGCCCGTGCCGTGCAGTTCGATCCCTCGAAAACGCCCGCCGAGTACATCGGGGAGGCGCGGCTCGACGCCGAGGCCCGCGCGTCGTTCGTCGGTCTGGTAGAGCGGCTGTATCGCCATGTGTTCGCCGCGGAGCCCTGCGACGCTCGCGCGTACGACGAATTCGGGGTCGCAGCACACTGGATCACCCTGCATGTCGCGTCGGGCTGAGCTCGCCCTGGTGGCGCTGTTCTCGCTGGCGGTCGCGGTAGCGATCTTCGCGGGGTTGCGCAACGCGGTGGGCGGGGCCGGGGGGGGGACGCCGTCGGCTTATCTCGCGGGGCCGGACGGGGCGAAGGGAGTCTATGTAGTGTTGCAGCGCCTCGGTTGCCCGCTCGAGCGGCGCCGCACGCCGCTGTACGACCTCACCCGCGCGCGGCGACCTCCCGCGCTGCTGGTGGTGCTCGATCCGCCGGACGATCTCACCGCGGCCGAGCTGGAGCAGGTGGTCCGGTACGTACGCTCCGGTGGAGCGGTGCTCGCCGCGGGCGACGGCGGGGGCATCACGCACTGCACCGGATGGGACGCCCACACCGCGTTCCTCAAGGGTGATCCGACCGATAGCCAGCCGGTGGAGCAACCCGTCTCGGACCTCGAGCTGCCGCCGGTCACAGCCGTGCTCCGACCACTCGATTCGCTGCTCTCGGTGCAGGATTTGGACATGAGACGTCGGGTGCGCCGCAATCTCGACCGCGAATCCGGGTGCAGCGGTCTGGCGGTTCCGGAGCGGGATACGCTGCTTCAGACCGAGCGCGGCAAGCCGGTCATTCTCCGGCTGCGCTACCCGGGCGGCGGCGTGGTGACGCTGGCGGCGGACCCCGGGTACTTTCGCAACCGTGCCTGGAGAACCACAGACGTGCCGTTCTTCGTCCTGCCGCTGCTCACCCCCGCCACGCGGGGGCGGGTCACCTGGGACGAGTACCACCAGGGGTTCGGGCGCGGCGGATCACTCGAGGGCGCGGTGCTCGACTGGTTGGCGCGAACCCCCGCAGGCTGGGCGCTGCTGCAGCTGGTCGCGGTGGGCCTCGTGGCCCTCGCGGTCGCCGCGGTCCGATTCGGACCGGCGCGCTCGGTGATCGATCGCCGGCGCCGTTCTCCGCTCGAGCACGTCGAGGCGCTCGCGGTGAGCCTCGAGGGCGCGGGCGGCGTCGACACCGCGGTTGGACTGATCGTGGCCGGACTGCGACGGCGTCTCGGGCGGGCGGGCGTGCTGCGACTCGACGAGCAGCGCGCCTGGCTCAGCACGCTCGAGCTGGCGTTGCCGACGACGCGCGCGCGGGATGCCGTCCGCCGCCTGCAACAGGCCGAGACCCAACCCGGCGGCGCCGAGCGCGCGCTCGTCGCCGCCCAAGCCTTGGAGGATGTGTGGGAGGAGCTTCGCCCGCAGACGACGCGCGCCGGGTCGTAGAGGCGCTGGATCATGTGGTGCTGGGACAGGCCGCGGCCACCCGCGAGGCGCTGGTGTGCCTACTGGGTCGGGGGCATGTCCTGCTCGAAGGCGTGCCTGGCACCGCCAAGACGCTGCTGGTGCGCACCCTGGCGCTGGCGCTCGATGTCAAGTTCCAGCGCATCCAATTCACTCCCGATTTGATGCCCGCGGACATTACCGGAGTCACGCTGCTCACCGGCGCGCGCGAGTTCACTTTCCGGCCGGGGCCGATCTTCGCCGATCTCGTGCTCGCGGACGAGATCAACCGCGCCCCCGCGAAGACGCAGGCGGCGCTGCTCGAGGCGATGCAGGAGCGCACCGTCACCGTCGACGGCACCGGTTATCCCCTGTCTGCGACCTTCACCGTGTTCGCGACGCAGAACCCCGTCGAGTTCGAGGGCACCTACCCTCTGCCTGAGGCCGAGCTGGATCGTTTCATGATGAAGGTGCTCGTGGGCTACCCCGACGCGGCGGCGGAGCAGGGGATCCTGGCCCGCACGGTGACGGGATTCGAGGCGGATCGACCCGCGACGTACGGTGTGACGCGCGTGACAGACGCGGCCGGGTTGGAGCGACTGCGCGCGGCCGCCGAGGCGGTACGCGTCGAGTCGCAGATCGCCGCGTACATTACGGGAATCGTCCGCGCCACGCGGGCGGCGGCGTCGCTCACACTGGGTGCCAGCCCGCGCGCGGGGGTGTCGCTCCTGAAGGCGACGCGCGCGGCGGCGCTGCTCGACGGGCGTGACTACGTGATCCCGGATGACGTGAAGCAGCTCGCGCCCGCGGTCCTGCGCCACCGCGTGAGCGTGGCTCCCGAGCTCGAGCTCGAGGGCGTGACCCCGGACGCCGCGTTGAAGGCGATCCTCGACAAGACGGAAGTTCCCACCGCGTGACCTTTCTTCAGTGGCTGGCGTCTGTCGCCGTGGTCGGTGGATTCTGGGGCGTGTGGTATCTGGTCGGCGCGTGGGCCGGCCTTCTCTGGACCCGCCGCGGCCTGGCGGCCGGCGTCGCGGTTGCGCTGTGCGGGGTCTTGGGCCTGCGCTTCCCGTGGGCACTCGACGCGATGCTCATTGCCGATGCCCTGCTCATCGGGGCCGTCTGGCTGGATGCCGCACTGGCGACACGGCCACGCGCCCCCGCGATCGACGTCTTCCGGGATGCGCCCCCGGCATTCTCCGTGGGTCGCGCGGGCGACGTGTCCTATCGCTGGGTGAATGCCACCACGCGGCTGGCGCGTTTGCACGTGCGGGAGGTGCGGCCCGGTTTGCTCGGGGGCACGCAACCGCCTCGGCCGGTCACCGTCCCGCCGCATGGTGAAGTGCGCGACGCGGTGTCGGTGCGTCCCGTGCGGCGCGGCCGCGAGCAGGCGGAGAGCGGGTTCGCGGTGGACTCGATCGGGCCGCTCGGCCTGGGGCGCCGCCGGGCGGCCATCGCGCTGCCGTGGGATGCCGCCGTGTACCCGCCGCTCGTGACGGTGCGGCTGCGCGCGTCGGTGGCGCGGGCGCAGCGGCGTCACGAGCAGGGGATCGCGCCGCTGCGCCGGCTCGGCGAGGGCCGGCTGTTCGAATCGCTGCGCGAGTGGGGGCCAGGCGACGACCTGCGGCACAGCGACTGGAAGGCCACGGCCCGCCGCGGCAAGGTCATCACGCGCCAGTACGAAGCCGAGCGCCGGCAGCACGTTCTGCTGGTGCTCGATTTGGGGCGGCTCATGACCGCCGAAGCGGCGGGTGTGTCGCGACTCGACTACGTGGTACAGGCGGCCTTGGAGCTGGCCTACACCGCGGTCCAGCACGACGACAA